>CAUJKG010000130.1 GCA_963205465.1 Pseudomonadota bacterium
GCTATCTGCGCGGTGATCTCGAAAGCATGGCCGAGAAACTCGGTGCGCCGGTAGCCGACGTCGAATCGGTGCTGCGCGAGTTGCAGACCTTTGATCCGCCGGGCGTTTGCGCGCGCGATCTTGCCGACTGTCTCGCGATCCAGTTGCGCGAGCGGGATCGTTTCGACCCGGCGATGCAGACGCTGATCGGCAATCTCGATCTTCTCGCCAAGCGCGACTTCGCGCAGCTGCGCAAGCTGTGCGACATCGACGAGGAAGATCTTGCCGACATGATTGCGGAGCTGCGGCGGCTCAATCCGAAGCCCGGCCTCGCCTTCGGCGGCGGCGTGGTGCAGCCGATCGTCCCGGATGTTTTCGTGCGTCCGGCTTCCGACGGCGGCTGGAATATCGAACTCAACTCCGACACGCTGCCGCGCGTGCTTGTAAACCAGACCTATTCTTCGCGCGTCACCCAGGGGCCGATCTCGGATAAGGAAAAGGCATTTCTCACCGAGTGCATGCAGACGGCGACCTGGCTCACGCGCTCGCTGGACCAGCGTGCGCGCACGATCCTGAAAGTGGCGACCGAAATCGTACGCCAGCAGGATGCCTTCCTCGTGCAGGGTGTCCAGTATCTGCGGCCCTTGAATTTGCGCATGGTCGCCGATGCGATCCAGATGCACGAATCGACCGTATCGCGCGTGACCGCCAATAAATACATGGCGACGCCGCGCGGGATCTTCGAATTGAAGTATTTCTTTTCCTCCGCGATCGCTTCCGCCGAAGGCGGCGAAGCGCATTCCTCGGAGGCTGTGCGCGATCGCATCAAACGCTTGATCGACGAGGAAAAGCCGGATGATATTCTCTCCGACGACACCATCGTCGCGAAGCTGAAAGATGCCGGGGTCGACATTGCACGCCGTACCGTTGCAAAATATCGCGAAGCGCTGCGTATCCCGTCTTCGGTGCAGCGCCGCCGCGAAAAACGTGCCGGACCCATTTCCAACTAGATTCATTCAACCAGATTCAAGCGAGTGAGAAAGAATGCTGCGCGTATCGGGAAAAAGCGTTGACGTCGGAGACGCGTTGCGGACCCGGATCAAGGAGAAAGTTGAGGAAGCGCTCTCCAAATATTTCAAGCACGGCTCATCCGGCCACGTGACGATTTCGCGCGAAGGCTCCGGTTTTCGCGCCGACTGCATCCTGCATCTCGATTCCGGTACGGTGCTGGAAGCGCATGGCTCGGCGCAGGATGCGGTGGCAGCCGCGGACGATGCCGCGATCAAGATCGAAAAGCGTCTGCGGCGCTACAAGCGCCGGCTCAAGGACAGAACCGCAACGATTCGCGCGCTCGAAGAGCAACAGTTCTCCGCGAACTACGTGATCGAAGCGCCGGATGAGGAAGCCGAAGAGCAGGAAGACTGGAGCCCGGTGACGATTGCCGAATCGACCGCCGCACTTCCCGAGTTCTCGGTAAGCGACGCAATTGCCGAACTCGACCTTACCGGCGCCGCGGTGATCGTGTTCCGCCACGCGAGCAGCGGCGGGATCAACATCGTTTACAAGAGACGAGACGGTAACATCGGCTGGATCGACCCGGCGCCGCAGGCCGCGAAATAGGGCGTTGACCCCGCCGGTACACCCCCCTATACCCGCGCCGTCGGCGCCCCCGGTTTTTGTTTTGGGTTATTTTCGCCAGCAAGAATTTGGAACCGATCTAACGGATTAGAGGCCATGCCGCTTCGCGATTTGCTCTCGTCCGATGCAGTCTTCCCTTCGCTCAAGGTCACGAACAAGAAGCAGGTTATTCAGGAGTTGTCGGCGAAAGCGGCGCACCTGACCGGCCATGACGAGCGGGAGATCTTCGAGACGTTATTGCGCCGCGAGCGGTTAGGCTCGACGGGCGTTGGTGGTGGCGTCGCGATTCCGCACGGCAAGCTGCCGAAGCTCGACCGCATCATCGGCCTGTTCGCGCGCACGGATTCGCCGGTCGATTTCGAATCGCTCGACGGCGAGCCGGTGGACCTTATTTTTCTGCTGCTCGCACCCGAAGCGGCAGGTGCCGATCATCTGAAAGCACTCGCGCGCATCGCGCGCCTGCTTCGCGATCCGGAAGTCGCCGGAAAGCTGCGCGCGGCGCGGGATGCAGACGCGGTCTATGCGTTGCTCACGGTTCCTCCCGCGAGCAACGCTGCCTGATTTATTGTCCGCTTAGCGCATGACTCCTCAGGGTCGAGCCCCGAGGACATGCTTTCTTTTTCCGAAACCGCTTAGTGAAGGCTGACGGTGTCGAGTTCGTGCTCGCGCGCATTGGCGAGTGCGGCCTCGCGGCTGTCGGTGACGATAATCGGCGTACCGTCTGCGGCATGCAGCGAGTAGAGCTTGGTGCCCGGCGCGATCATCGGCGCTTGCGGAAAGAGCGTCTTCACCTCTTCCGATTTGATTTCGCGCACATAGGCGACCTGACCGCCGCCGAGTACGGCGAAAGCCTCGGGAGTGAGAACGTGTTCGTTGTGGTTGGTCATCTTCGTACTCCTTCCTTACTTTGCGCTGCCGTTCGAAATTTCGACCCGGCGAACCTGGCTCACCCGTTCCGGGCGCTCCAGATCGACGGATAGCAATCCGTCGCGCAGGTCCGCGCCGACGACTTCGATTCCGTCGGCGAGAACGAAAGTGCGCTGGAACTGCCGCGCGGCGATCCCGCGGTGGAGAAACTCGCGGCCTGCGGAATCGTCCTGCTGCCGGCCGCGGATCGTGAGCTCCTTCTGCTCGACCGTGATGTCGAGGTCGTCACGGGAAAACCCCGCGACGGCGAGCGTGATTCGCAGCTGCTCGGGCTGGCCGTCCGCTGCATGCAGCCTTTCGATATTATAGGGCGGATAGCCGTCCGCAGCCTTTGAGACGCGGTCGAGCGCCCGCTCGATCTGATCGAAACCCAGAAGAAACGGGCTCGAAAGGGATTGAATTCGCGACATCGGCAAAGCCCTCGGTTCCAAGCGACTTTGTGATTGGGCCCGGATTTGGCGCCCGAAACCGGAAGCGATCACCGCCTCCGGCTCTCGTCATATGGGAACCGCTAAGGCCGTGCGCAAGCCGCAGGAAAAGCCTGCTTCTTCAATGCATTAGCGAAAGAAGGGAATTGGTGGAGCCAGGGGGAGTCGAACCCCCGACCTCTTGCATGCCATGCAAGCGCTCTCCCAACTGAGCTATGGCCCCACTGGCCGTCGTCTCGGCTCGAATCCGAGCCGGACTTGGGAACGCGAAAGTCTCTACTGCCAAACGGCAGAGAAGCCAACGCGCCTCGTTTTAGTTCTCGTCTTCCTTATCGATGCCGTCGCCGATGATGTCGGAGACGTCGCCGCCTTCCTCTTCCTCATCGGTCACGAGGAAGGTGCTATCGTCTTCGTCGTCGCCATCGACGTCCACATCGTCATCGGCGTCGAGATCCGGATCGATCGCGCCTTTGGCTTTGCTTCCCTTGGCTTCGGCGTCGGCATCCTCGAGCGAAATCACCTCCGCATCTTCAGGACGCGCCTCGGCGTCGGCCCGCGTAGCGGCACCTGCGGCCGCCGCAGCGGCAGCCGCGGCACCGCGTCCGCGGGTTGCCGGCACCACCATTTAGTACACCCCACCGCAATTCGGGCAGAGGATG
>CAUJKG010000131.1 GCA_963205465.1 Pseudomonadota bacterium
CCCGCGCGCCAGACGAAATCGCCGGGATGTGCCGTCACTACCAGTCCGGTCTTTCCTGAAGCCATTCTTCTTCTCGCTTATTCCGCGGCCTGCTGTTGCGCCGCCGTCCATGCGCTGTCGTGCGCAAAAGTTTTTCCTTCAAAGAGCTTGCGCGCGGTGCGCAGCAAGCCCGCCCGCTCGATCATCGGCCGCTCGGCGGTACCTCCCACGGCGAGGTTCACCGTGAACTCGCCGGTCGGGTGCTCGACCGAGATGGATTTGTCGCGGCCTTCCGGAATGCGCGCGATGCCTTGCGCGATCGAGCCCGGCAGCACGCAGGCGGTCGCGACCGTCACCGCCGCGAACACTCCAATCGAGGCGTGACATTCATGCGGAATGAAGGAGCGCGTCGAAACGTGGCCGCCGTCCTTCGGCGCCGCGATCAGGATCATCTTCGGCACGACTTTGTTCGTGACGTCGCCGAGACTCATCAACTGGCCGGCAGCGAGCCGGATTTCTTCCAGCCGCTTCTTCAACTCGAGATCTTTATCGAGCTGGTCCCGCGGTTCGTAGCCGGTCCTGCCGACGTCGGCCGCACGCAGCACGACGCAAGGCATGCCGTTATCGATCATCGTAACGTCGATACCCGCCACATGGTCCTTCGCATTTCCGGTCGGCAGCAGCGCGCCGCAAACCGAACCTTCGGCATCGAGGAAATTGATCACGACCGGTGCCGCCGTTCCCGGCACCCCGTCGATACGGGCATCGCCTTCGTAATTGACGACGCCGCCCGGCGTTTCGATCAAAAGCTCGGCGATGGTACCGGTGTTGATCGTTCGTACCTTTACCGGAGTTACGCCGTTCTTTGCTTCGATCAATCCGCGCTCGATGGCAAAGGGCGCGACGCCCGCGAGAATGTTGCCGCAGTTCGGCGTGGTGTCGACCATCGGTTTGTCAATGCCGACCTGACAGAACAGAAAATCGATGTCGCAATCCTTGTCGGCCGACTTCGAAACAATCGCGACCTTGCTGGTCAAAGGATGCGCACCACCAATTCCGTCGACCTGACGCGGATCGGGCGAACCCATCACTGAGAGCAGCACGCGGTCACGCGCGGCGGCATCGGCAGGCAAATCGTTCGCAAGGAAGTAAGCCCCTTTCGAGGTGCCGCCGCGAAACAGCATGCAGTCGATGCCGCGCTCAGCCATTGCGCTTCACTCCACGGGCCTGCGCATTGGCAACGGCAAGCGCGAGCTCGGCGTCCAAGCCAGCATCGGCAAGCATTTCGCCGGCTTCGCGCATTTCCTCGGACCGGCGCTTGCCGTGGGTGGCGACGCGCTCTTTCATGTCCTCCGAAAGCGCATGCCAGTCGATCGAGGGAAAGGTCTCGCCCAGCGAGGCAAAAACGTTCTGCTTCACATCGAAATGTTCCGATGCCCGCGTGCAATCGACCATCAGCGCTTCGAGACCCTTGATGATGATGCTGCGGCAGAGCTTGGTTGCCGAGGCGTGGCCGATCTCCGGCGATATCGGTGTGATCTGGAAGCCGAAGGGATTGAGCCGCTCCGCGACCTCCGCGGCGCGGCCGCCACCGGCGAGAATCGGAACCCGGATACCCGGCTTCTTCACCGGGGCCATGACGGCTCCCTCGACATAGTCCACGTTCGATTTGAGAAGATGCGCGCTCGCACGTCGATTGGTCGAGGGGGCGGCGGAATTCACGTCGAAGAAAATCTGCCCGTGCTTCAGAAAGCCCGCCGCTACCGCGGCGACGTCTTCGGCTGCGGCTGCCGTCACCGCGGAGATGACCAGATGCGCCCCTTCGCAAGCGGATTTCGCGCTATCCCGGGTCGCGACCTTCCTTGCCGCCGCCGCGCGTTCGTAATCGTCCCGACGTGAGGCGTCGTTATGGAGAATATCGAACGTCGAAAGGGAAAGCCCGGGCGCACCCACGAGGTCGTCGGCGAAGCGTCGTCCGACCTCGCCGAAACCGATCAGTGCAATATGCAAGGTGTTCTGGTTTGCACTCATGAAAACTACCCGGCAGCCCCCTGCAAGGCGGGCAATATCTCCCGTGCCTGCGTCATGAAGCAATTGGATTGTAGCGAGATTCCGTGACCCTTCTTCGCCCGGACCGGACAAGTTATGCTGCACTGCGTAATACTACGTTGGGCTATTTTGCGCGCTTGCGAGCCTCGAGAATCTATGGCGAATAAACACTGGCGCGCTCGACCGGCGCGACCGTAATGGCGGGAAAAAGGGAATATCGATGCGACTGAAATGGATAGTGCTTGCACTCCTTGCCGTGCTCGTCGCGGCGCCCGATGCGATCGCGCAGGACATGCGCGATCCGGTTACGGGACAGTGGATTTCCGGCCGCGGCAAGAACCTGAACTCGGCTCCGCCACGTAATTCTGGATTTTTCTCTCTGTTCGGCGGATCGACCGCAATTGACCCGAAATATGCGCCGGGCAGCATCGTGATCGTCACAAAGCAGCGGAAGCTCTATTTCGTCGACGGTCCGGGACGCGCGATCGAATACAATATCGGCGTCGGCCGCATCGGCTTCACCTGGTCGGGCGTACACAAGGTCACGAACAAGAAAGAATGGCCGACCTGGACGCCGCCGGCGCAGATGCATGCCCGCCAGAAAGGTTTGCCGAAGCAGATGAAGGGCGGACCGGACAATCCGCTTGGCGCGCGCGCGATCTACCTGGGGTCCACGCTCTATCGCATTCACGGGTCGAACGATCCGGACTCGATCGGTCAGGCAGACTCCTCGGGCTGCTTTCGCATGCACAATGACGACGTGATCGACCTCTACGGCCGGGTTGCGATCGGCGCGACGGTCTACGTCATCAACTGACCCAAGACAGCAGCGATGAAAAAAGGGCCGGTTCGCCGGCCCTTCTTATTTAGCTGTTTAATGAACGTGCTTGCGCGGCGCGCCGGCGTCGCGAGACAGCCCTTTGGCGGCGAGTTCGTCGAGATAGCGCTGGAACCGCGTTTCGCGATCGCGGCCGAGTTCATGCAGGTAAGACCAGGTGTAGATGCCGGTCGAATGCATGTCGTCGAAGACCAGCCGCACGGCATAGTTCCCGACCGGATGAATTTCCAAAATCATCACGTTCCGTTTTCCCGGAACGGTCTGCCGTTCGTCCGGCGAATGCCCCTGCACTTCAGCGCTCGGGCTTTCGACACGCAGATACTCCGCCGGCAGCGTGAACTCGCTGCCATCGTCAAACGCAACCACAATCGCGCTGCGGTTGCCCAATACCCGGACCTCGGTCGGCCAGGGCGCGTTTTCTTCGGCCATTAGCGCCTCCGGACCGCAACCTAGAGCATGATCCCGAAAAGTGCGACGCGGTTTTCGGAAAAGATCATGCGCAAACAAAGAGCTAAAGCGGAGTGGCGAGAAATCCATCCCGCTTAGCGATCTTCCGGCAGCGGACAAGCCATGCGGCGCTGCGACTTTACGCGGCCAGGATTCTTGGCCAAAGTCTCTTTAAATCTGCGGGAAATACCCAAAATCATAAGAAACCCGCTAGAAAAGCCGCTGATGAACGATATTTGCCCGATTCCCGGCAGTTCCACTGCCACGCCTGCCCTCGTCGACCCGTTCGGCCGGCAGATCAGCTATCTGCGTGTGTCGGTCACGGATCGCTGCGATTTCCGCTGCGTCTACTGCATGTCGGAGCATATGACGTTCCTGCCGAAGCCGGACTTGCTGACGCTCGAGGAACTCGACCGGATCTGTTCGGCCTTCGTCTCGCGCGGGGTCGAAAAGCTGCGCATCACCGGCGGAGAGCCGCTGGTGCGCCGGGACATCATGAGCCTGTTCCGCTCGCTTTCGCGCCATCTCGATAGCGGCGCCTTGCGGGAGCTCACGGTTACCACCAACGGTTCCCAGCTCAGCCGTTTCGCGAAGGAACTTGCCAGTTACGGCGTGAAGCGCATCAACGTGTCGCTCGACACGCTCAATCCGGAAAAGTTCAAGGCGCTCACACGCTGGGGCGACCTAAACAAAGTGCTCGCCGGGATCGATGCTGCGCAGGAAGCCGGCATTCACGTCAAGATCAACGCGGTCGCGCTCAAGGACGACAACGAAGAAGAAATCCCTTCGCTGATCGAATGGGCGCACGGCCGCGACATGAGCATCTCGCTGATCGAAGTCATGCCGCTCGGCGACGTCGGAGCGGAGCGCGTCGATCAATATCTGCCGCTTTCGCTGGTGCGGGCGCGTCTTGCCGAGAAGTTCACCTTCGAGGAAACCGACTACCAGACCGGCGGTCCGTCGCGTTACGTGCGCATCAAGGAAACCGGCGGCAAGCTCGGCTTCATCACGCCGCTGACGCATAATTTCTGCGAAGGTTGCAATCGCGTCCGCCTGACCTGCACCGGCACGCTCTATATGTGCCTCGGCCAGGAAGACGCCGCCGACCTGCGCGGACCGATGCGCGCCTCTCCGTCGAACGACCTGCTCTACACCGCGATGGACCATGCGATCGCGCGCAAACCCAAGGGCCACGACTTCGTCATTGATCGCCGGACCAAGCAGCCCGCCGTCGGCCGCCATATGAGCCTCACCGGCGGCTAGCCGTTTCCTAAGAAAAGTTTCGCATCAAGTGAACGCAAATCCGGCCGCAGGCGCAGTCGCCTCCAATCTGCGCAGCATCCTTTTCATGGTAATCGCCTGCACCTGCTTCGCCGGAAGCGACATCAGCAACAAACTTGCCATACGGTCTCTTCCGACGCCGGAAATCATCACAATCCGCGCGATAACGGCAGTCTTGCTTTCATTCTTGCTTGTCCTGTTCTTTCACGGATTCTCCCAGCTCAAGACACTGGCGAACAAGAAACTGTTCTGGCGGAGCGTGTTCGAAGCCTCCGTGGGACCGCTGATGATCACCTGCTATGCCTTCCTCCCGCTTGCGACGGTAACGGCGGTGATGCAGGTCGGACCGTTCCTGGGGATGATCGCGGGCATTTACCTGTTCAAGGAATCCGTCGGATGGCGGCGCTGGCTCGCGGCACTGGTCGCCTTTACCGGCGTACTTTTGATCGTCAAACCAGGCGGCAACGCATTTCAGCCGGCTGCATTTGTCATCCTTCTCACGGCTGCGTTCGGCGTAGCGCGCGATATCCAGTCCCGCAGGATCGGCAACGAGGTTCCTACCTTCGTGGTACCGCTCGCGAGTTCCATGATGGGGATAGCGATTGCGTTTGCACTCACTCCCATCGCGCAATATTTCGAAGTGCGCGCATGGGGGCCATGGCGCTGGCCGGATATTTATTCTTTCACGCAATGCTTGCTGTCGGGCTGCTTTATGGTGCTCGCCAACATTTTCTCGTTCCTCGCCTTCAACAACGGCGACATGTCGGTCATCTCGCCGTTCCGCTATTTCTATCTGTTCTTCGCGGTCATCGGCGGAATCGTAATCTTCGCAGAATTTCCCGACTGGATTTCACTCTCCGGCATGATTTTGATCGTCGCTGCCGGTCTCTACCTTCTCCATCGCGAGCGTTTACGCGCTAAAAACAAACTCGCCGCCGCCATCAAGCCGGGCGCCGAATAGATGGATAAGCGCACCATAAATCGCCGTGGCATGCTCTTCATGGTGCTTGCGATGGCGCTGTTCTCCGCGAACGACGCGGGCACCAAATTTGCCATCAAGGAAGTGCCGGTCTCCGAGGTAATGTTCCTGCGCGGGCTTTTTGCAATTGTCTTTATCGCCGTGGTTCTATGGTGGCGGGACGAATTGCGCGACACGCCGAAGATTTTCGACTGGCAGGTAAGCTTGCGTGGCTTCGCCGAAGCCGCAAGTGGCGTCCTCCTGATCTCGGCCTTCGCTCTCATGCCGCTCGGGAACGTCATCACCATCGTTCAACTCGTGCCCTTCATCATGACGATCATCGGCGCGGCGATGCTTGGAGAGCGTGTGGGCTGGAGACGCTGGCTCGCGGTCGCAGCCGGATTTCTGGGTGTACTCTTCGTCGTAAAGCCGGGTACTGCCGTATCCGATACCGCCTCGCTCTTCGCACTGGCGGCAACCTTCACGATCCTGTTGCGCGACATGCTGGCCCGCTGGATCGGCACCAGAATTCCTGCTTTCGTCGTGACCCTTGGCTCGATAGCCGCAGGTCTTTTCGTCGGTGCGATCGGCTCGATGTTCCAGACCTGGCAGACCCCCAGTGCGCTCACGATCCTCAGTGCCGCTATTTCAGGCGTATGCTTGGTGCTGGCACAATTTTTCATCGTGCTGGCTTATCGCGGCACTGAACTTTCCGCAGTGGCGCCGTTTCGCTACTCGATCGTGCTCTTCGCCGTCGTGTACGGGTTCATCCTGTTCAGCGATATTCCGGACGGCTGGTCATTCGCCGGCATGGTTATCATGATCCTGTCCGGACTTTATATGCTGCACCGGGAAACCCTGCGCACCCGCGGTGCAGCAAAAGGCGACGCGTAAAGCGAGCATAGATTTTTCGGATTACCGAGTAATTTCAACGACTTTAGTCGCACGCCATATCGGCGTGCCAATGTCGATCCGCGGCTTGATCACTGAGTGATATTAGCTATGGTGCCCGTCTAGGGGAGTGGCAAGAACGACGAGAGCGCGACCAAGCGCCAGGCTTGCCGTCAGGATAAATCGCTACGCAGGGGCTTTGCGTCTTGCATATTTTGCTCGCTATCAGTCGCGGCATTGACCGGATCAATGACCAGTTCGGCGTAGCCGCCAATTGGTGTGTGCTGCTTTCCGCTTTGATTTCCTGCGCCGAATCTTTGCTCGGCTTCTGGTGGAGCAGCACGAAGTGGATCACGGCGACCTATCCAAGTCTCGCCTGGGTCGAACGCCTGTTCCAACCGATGTTCAACTTCTATCAGCACAATTCGGTCGCGATGATCGACACCCAGCTCTACATGTTTGCGGGCATGGTGATGCTTGGCGCCGCCTACACCATGAAAGTGAACGAGCACGTCCGGGTCGACCTCTTCTACGGAATGGCCTCAGAGCGCGTGCGGATTTGGATCGACATCCTCGGTACGCTCTTCTTCATGTTTCCGATGTGCTTCGTGCTGATTTATTTCACCTGGGGCTGGTTCGTGCAGTCGTGGGCATCCGGCGAAGTATCGGCGGATGTCGGCAGCCTCGTGCGCTGGCCGCTCCGGCTCATGCTTCCCGTCGGATTTACACTCGTCGTCCTGCAAGGCATCTCGGAGCTGATCAAACGCTATGAGGCGCTGCGGACGCACCGCAAGCTCAAATACGAATACGAGACGCCGCTCCAATGATCCAGTTCATATCCCACAATATGGCCCCATTGATGTTCATGGGGCTTATTTTCTTTATGCTGATCGGCTACCCGGCGGCTTTCTCGCTCGGCGCCTGCGGATTGTTCTTCGGACTTCTCGGCATCGAATTCGGCCTGATCCGGCCGGACTATTTCGGCCTCGCCGCGTTTCAGCTCAACGCCACCTTCACCAATCAGCTGCTGCTTTCGATCCCGTTCTTCACGCTGATGGGCGCCATTCTGGAACGATGCGGGCTTGCTGAAGATCTGCTCGACTCGATCGGCCAGGTGTTCGGACCGGTGCGTGGCGGCCTTTCCTACGCGGTGATCGTGGTCGGCGCGATCCTGGGCGCCATCACCGGAACGGTCGCCGCTTCGGTCATCGCGATGGCGGTCATCGCACTGCCGCTGATGATGCGCTACGGCTACTCGACGCGCCATGCCACCGGCGTGATCGCGGCGTCCGGAACGATCACGCAGCTTATTCCGCCTTCGCTGGTCCTCGTCATTCTTGCCGAACAACTCGGCAGGTCGGTCGGCGACATGTACAAGGGCGCGATCGGACCCAGCATGATCCAGATCGCGCTGTTCTGCGCCTGGGTCGCCTTCCTGTCGATCTTCTTTCCGAAAGACGTGCCGGCGCTACCGCCCGAAGCGCGCACACTGACCGGCACGCCCAGCCGGCCGAAGGTGATTTACATCATTGCGATGTCTATCGCCGTGATCGTGTTCCTCATTATGGGCCTCATCGCGGAAGATGCGAGGCATGTTCTGTTGTGGCTCGGCCTTTCGCTCGCTGCGGCGATCGCGGTGATCCCGGTGCTGCGCCAATGGCCGCTGATGTGGAAAGCGGCGCGCGGCATCGTGCCTTCGATGGCCCTGATCCTTGTCGTGCTCGGAACGATTTTTGCGGGCGTCGCGAATGCGACCGCGGCAGGCGCACTCGGCGTGCTGGGCGCGTTCATTCTTGCCTGGATGAACGGACGCCTGACCTGGGCGCTCACCTATCAGAGCATGGCGAACACCATGCGGATCACCGCCATGGTGGTCTTCATCCTGATCGGCGCGCGCGTATTCAGCCTCGTGTTCCAGGGGGTCGGCGGCAAGGAATGGGTCGAAGGGATGTTGACCTCCCTGCCCGGCGGCCAGACCGGCTTCCTGTTCTTCACGATGGCGTTCATCTTCGTCATCGCCTTCTTCCTCGACTTTTTCGAGATTGCCTTCATCATCGTGCCGCTGCTTGCGCCGGCGGCCGAAAAGCTCGGCATCGATCTCGTGTGGTTCGGCGTGCTCATCTGCGCGAATATTCAGACCAGCTTCATGCATCCGCCGTTCGGCTTCGCGCTGTTCTATTTGCGAGGCATCGCACCAAAAAGTGTGAAAACCACCGATATCTATTGGGGGGCGGTGCCCTGGCTGTTCCTGCAACTTGCGCTCGTCATCATTCTCATCTTCTGGCCGACTTCGGTCACCTATTGGCTCGAAAAACAGGTCATCGATCCGAGCAAAGTGAAGATTGAAATCCAGATGCCGGAGATGGACAACGCACCGCCGAAATTCGACTAAAACGGGATGACTTTTCTTCGAGCCCGTAGCCCCCTTTTCGGGATCGCGCTCTAAGAACTCCCCAAATAAAAAAGCCCGGAGCTTTCGCTCCGGGCTTTCTCTTTTTGCGGATCCGATTAGGCGCGGCGCGCCCGGATCTGGAACCCGTCGAAGGTATATTCCGCGACCTGCCACCACAGATACTGCTCGTTGCGGTAAGCCATGTAGGAGTCGTGGATCTTCTTAAAGTCCGCGTTCTTCGCCGAAGTCTCGGCATAAACTTCGTTGGCGGACTTCAAGCAGGCTTCCATGATCGCCGTCGAGAACGGCTGCAACTTGGCGCCGCCCCCGATCAGGCGGCGAAGCGCGCCGGGATTGCCGTTGTCGTATTTCGCCATCATGTGCGTGTTGGCGGTCTGCGCGGCCGCTTCAAGGATCGCCTTGTAGTTCTTCGGAAGCGAATTGTACTTCTCGATGTTCACCATCGCATGGAGCAGCGGGCCGCCTTCCCACCAGCCGGGATAATAGTAATACGGCGCGACCTTGTTGAAGCCGAGCTTCTCGTCGTCATAGGGGCCGACCCACTCGGCGGCGTCGATCGTACCGCGTTCGAGGGCCTGATAGATTTCGCCGCCTGCGATCTGCTGCGGCACGACACCGAGCTTCGCAAGCACCTGACCGGCAAAACCGCCGATACGCATCTTTACGCCCTTGAGATCTTCGAGCGACTTGATCTCCTTGCGGAACCAGCCGCCCATCTGGCAGCCGGTGTTGCCGCACATCAGGCCGACCGCGTTGTACTTCTTGAAGAACCCGTTGAGCAGATCCTGACCGCCGCCGTAAAGCAGCCAAGCGTCCATCTGGCGCTGGTTGAGACCGAACGGAACGGCGGTGGCGAAGGCAAAGGTCGGATCCTTGCCGACGTAGTAATAGTTCGCGGTGTGGCACATTTCGACCGTGCCGTTGGTCACGGCGTCGAGCGCCTGGAGACCCGGCACGATTTCGCCGGCGGCAAAAACCTGAATCTGGAATTTGCCGTCGGTCGACTCGTTGACGTATTTCGCGAGGACTTCCGCCGCGCCATAAATCGTGTCGAGCGCTTTCGGAAAGCTCGACGTCAGACGCCACTTAAGTTCGGGAGTGGATTGGGCAATTGCGGGAGCGGCCAACGCGCTGGCTGCCACCGTACCTCCTGCGACTTGCAAAAACTTACGACGCTTCATGAACATTTCCCCCTTCGGAAACATGGTTTCGTTCTGTTGGATTCCCGGGGGATTGCCTCCTGAGTCCCCCGATCATCTGGGGGGAGCATGTACGAGAGCTATGCAAAAATCTAGGAGCTGTTGCTGTTGCTATGCATCATAATAAAAACGCCGCGACCTTTTCAGGCCGCGGCGTAAAGATTCGGTAGTTTCAGGCGAAACTAGCCTGCGTTGCGGCGGGCCCGGATCATGTAGCTATCGAAGCCGTATTCCGCGACCTGCCACCAGAGGTACTGCTCGTTGCGGAATTCCTGCATGAGCGTGATGTACTTCTTGAACTCCGCGTTCTTAGCCGAAAGCTCGGCCCAGAGTTCGTTGGTCGCCTTGAAGGAGGCGTCCATGATCTCGTTCGAGAACGGGCGGAGCTGGGCCTTGGCGGCGACCAGCCGGCGAAGCGCCTGCGGATTGAGCACGTCATAACGCGCCTGCATCCAGGTGTTGGTGTAGGCGGCAGCATTCACCAACGCGGCCTGATAGTGCTTCGGCAGCGCGTTGTACTTTTCGAGATTGAAGAAGGCGTGGGTGGTCGGACCACCTTCCCAGAAGCCCGGATAATAGTAGTAGGGCGCGACCTTCACGAACCCGAGCTTCTCGTCGTCGTAGGGACCGACCCACTCGGCGGCATCGATCGTGCCGCGCTCGAGCGCCTGGTAGACTTCGCCGCCGGCGAGCTGCTGCGGCACGACGCCAAGCTTGGCGAGCACCTGTCCGGCGATCCCGCCGATGCGGAACTTCAGACCCTGAAGATCGGCAACGGTCTTGATCTCCTTGCGGAACCAGCCACCCATCTGGGTGCCCGTGTTGCCGAGCGGAATGCCGAGCACGCCGTACTTCTTGTAGAACTCGTTCCACTGCTCGGTACCCTCGCCGCCCGAGAGCCAAGCGTTCTGCATGCGCGCATTCAGTCCGAACGGTACCGACGCGGCGATCGCAAACGTCGGATCCTTGCCGACGTAGTAGTAAGAAACGGTGTGGCAGCATTCGACCGTGCCGTTTGAGGTCGCATCAAGCGCCTGCAGCGCAGGCACGATTTCGCCGCCGGAGAATACCTGAATCTGGAATTTACCGTCGGTGGCTGCGGCCAATTGCTTCGCAAAAACCTCGCCACCGCCGTAGATGGTGTCGAGCGCTTTCGGGAAGCTCGAGGTCAAGCGCCACTTAATTTCGGGGTTCGACTGCGCAATGGCCGGAGCTGCGATCGCGCTGGCGGCAACGCCCGCGCCCGCGACCTTCAAAAACTGACGACGTTTCATCGTAAGAAACTTCTCCCATAGACTGCGAGAGGCACAACGCCCGCCCGCTTATCGATGCGCGTAGCACGCTTTGTCGGGCCGAAAGTAGGAGTAGCCATGCGTCATAGACAATTCAACGCATGCAGCCATGCCGCAGGCGCGCGCTCTGCGACGAAAGTCGAGGACGCTCGCGCAAGTTTATTGCGCGCACTCTTAGGGTAGCTTGGAAACCGCAATCCGCGCCGTTGACGCTGCGGCAAGTAGCGGTGCCGCCTGCGCCGCACTGTCTCTTTTCAGCCCGGGATAGGCGTTCGCCACCAAAGCGAGCGTATCGCGGAGCGCTTTTGCTATCGCCGGATCGACTTTCTCGATCTGCGGCAGGAGATCGCGCGATTGCGCCTGGGCCGCAAGCGAGAAACCCAGCCCATCGAGATAGGTCTCGAGCGTTGCGTCCTTTTTTGCCGCGAGCACGTATTGCGCGGCCGCGCGGTCGAGGGTGTCGGCCAGGATCTGCGCCTTTACCGCAAGCAAAGAGAGCGAAGACTTCGGCGCGGCTTTTTCCGCGTTGATCAACTCCGCCAGAACAGCGTCAACCGCCTGCTTCACTTCGGCAGCGGGTGCCTTTCTGTTCGCTGCGGCAATCGCTGCTTCGATTTTCGTGCCGAGATCCTTCACGCCGCGCTTTTTGAAAACCTCTTCCATCTCGGCATAGACTTCCGAAAAGCCGTGCGCGAAGAGTTCTGTGCCGGCCTGCGTTTCTCCGGCCTCATAAGCTGCGAGCCCGGCGTAGTAATGCGCGGCGATCACCTGCAGCGCGACGCCATATTTCACGGGATCCTTGTCGGCAGCGGCAGGATCGACGCCGCCTTCGCCGGTTTCGTTCTCGCCGCCCTGGCCTTTCGTATTCTGTGCAAGCTGGAATGAAGAAGACAGCGCCGTATCGCTGCGAAGCATTTTTCCGAGCACCGCCGTTTCGGACGGGTCGGCCGCGCGCGCGGGCGACGGCGTGTTCGCACCGGCAATCACCGCGACACCGACACCTAGCCAAATTTTCGTCGTCTTCATTGCCAACTCCCGGGCCTGTCTTCCGGCCGCGATTTTGCGTAGAAGACTACCCTTGCTCACGAAGAGACGCCATGTCTGTTGCTGTAATTTGAGCTGCTCTAAATTATGCGTATCGCAATTGGGAACGTAATCGGTCAGACGGAACTTGCGGAGCTCAGGACCGCGCTCGATAACGTGCGCTTTCTCGACGGCCGCGCTACCGCGGGCTATGCCGCACGCGAAGTGAAAGATAACCGGCAGGCCGATCCGCTCGACCGAAAAGCGGCAGCGTTGCGCGCGCTCGTCGCCGAGAAAATGCTTTCAAACGAGCTCTTTCGTCTTGCCGCACGGCCGAAGCAACTCAGCCCGATCCTATTCTCGCGCTACGAGCCCGGCCGGAAATACGGGAGCCATGTCGACGATGCGATCATGGGCGGAATGCGCGCCGATGTTTCCTTCACGTTGTTCCTGTCGGACCCCGGCTCCTATGACGGCGGCGAACTCGTGATCGAAACTCCGGCCGGCGACGAAGCGATCAAGCTCGAAGCCGGTTCGATGATCGTCTATCCGGCGACGTCACTGCATCACGTCGCGGAGATCACTCGCGGAGAACGGCTGGCGGCGGTCGGCTGGGCGAGAAGTTTTATCCGCGACGAGGCGAAGCGCGAACTCCTGTTCGACCTCGATACCGCGCGCAGCCGGCTGTTTGCCCGCAAAGGCAAGAGCGAAGACTACGATCTGTTGTCGAAATCTTCGGCCAATCTTTTGCGCATGTGGGCCGAAGACTGATTTATCGCCGGAAACGCTGATCGTAAATCGGATTGAGGTAGCAACGCTCGTTCGGCGACGACCGTGAAGCCAAGCACTGCTCGAACGTATAGGCCATGCAATATTGAACCGACGATGCCTCCGCGATCTGCATGTCACGGCACCAGAGGTCGCGCGGCGGATTTGCGGGACGCTTTTGCTGTTGCGCGAAGCTTATGCCTGCGCTCGCAATCAGAAAAATAACGGCGATCCATGCCCGCATTGACGCACCTCTGCTTCAAGACTCAATGACAATCCGCGGCGCGGCACGCTTGCCGCCGGTGCCTTCCAGCGCACCGCGAACCTTCGCGGCAATATCCTTGTAGATTTTCGCGTAGGGCCCGTCGGGATCGCTCGCGACGATCGGCGAGCCCGCATCCGACGTCTCGCGGATTTTCAGCTCCAACGGAACTTCGCCGAGAAACTGCACATTCCAGCGGTCGGCTTCGTGCCTCGCGCCGCCATGACTGAAAATGTCCGAGCGTTCGCCGCAATGCGGACAGAGGAAGTAGCTCATGTTCTCCACGAGCCCGAGCACCGGCACATCGACACGCTTGAACATGGCGATCCCGCGCCGCGCATCGATCAAGGCCAGGTCCTGCGGCGTGGAAACGATGACCGCGCCGGCCAGCGGCACCTGCTGCGCCAGGGTCAGCTGCGCATCGCCCGTGCCTGGCGGCATGTCGACGACGATGACGTCGAGCGGCGCCCAATCCACTTCGCGAAGCATCTGCGTAATCGCGGACTGCACCATGGGACCGCGCCAGATCATCGGCGTGTCTTCATCGACCAGAAAGCCGATCGACATCACTTTCAGGCCGAACGCCTCCATCGGTTTCAGCGTGCGGCCGCCGATCAATTCAGGCTTGCCTTTCAGCGCGAGCAACCGCGGCATGGAGGGGCCGTAAATATCGGCGTCGAGCACCCCCACCTTCAATCCAAGCGATTGCAGGCCGAGCGCCAGATTCACCGCGGTCGTGGATTTGCCGACACCGCCTTTGCCGGAGGCGACCGCAATAATGGCTTTCACACCGGGCACACCCTGCACGGCACGGCCAGCCGGCTGCGCACCCGGCCCGCCCGCGCGCTGCTGCGGAGGCGGAGCCGACGGCGCGCCACCCTTCTTCTCGGCGGTCAGGGCGATCAGCACCGAGGCAATCCCCGGCAAGCTCTTGATGAGTTCCTCGGCCTGTTTACGCACGGCTTCCCAAGCTTGCGCTTCGGCGGCGTCAACGGTCAGCGAACAGAATACCTTGCCGCCGGTCACGACGACGCCGGAAAGTTTTCCGGACGAAACGATATCCTTGCCGTCGGGGCCTTTAACGGACTTCAGGGCTTGCGTGATGCTTTCGGACGTGGCGGTCATTCTTCCTGTCTCCTGCCGCCTTCATAGCATTTCCGGCAGGAAAGCGCCGCGCGGCTAATCGCCTTGGAAACGCGGCAACCGCTTCTCGCGGAACGCCATCACGCCTTCCATGAAGTCCCGGGAGCGTCCGGCCTGGCGCTGACTATCGCGTTCCAGATCGAGCTGCGCCGGAAGATCGTTCATGCCGCTGGCCATCAGCGCCTGCTTGGTGAGGCGGTAGGCCAGCGTCGGCCCCGCTCCCAGGATCGCCGCATGCTTTGCAACTTCGGCGGCGAAGAGATCGTCATCGAACACCTTCCAGGCGATGCCCATGCGTTCGCAATCTTCCGCGGGAATGCGATCCGCGAAGAGACACATCGCAAGCGCGAGCTTCAAACCGACCAGCCGCGGCAGAAACCAGGTGCCGCCGGCGTCGGGTACAAGACCGATACGCGCGAACGCCTGCTGCAGATAAGCCGAGCGGGCCATCAGGATGATGTCGCAAGCGAGCGCAATGTTGGCGCCCGCCCCCGCTGCGGGGCCATTCACCGCCGCAATGGTCGGAACCGGAAACGCCGCGAGACGGCGCACGAGTGGATTGTAGTTCGCCTCGAGCGAAGCGCCGAGATCGAGCTTGCTCCGATCCGAAACATTGCGCTCGGTCAGATCCTGCCCGGAGCAGAAGGCGCGCCCCTCGCCCGTCAGCACCAGACAGCGCACGTGCTTGTCGTTTTCGACGCAATCGAGCGCATCGCGCAATTCTTCATGCGTGCCGGCGCTGATTGCGTTCAATTGTTTCGGACGCGACAGCACGATCGTCGCCACCGAACCCGCAATCTCCAGGCGAATGTTTTGGTATTTCGTCGTCATGGTCAGGCCTTCGCGCTGGGCCGGGCGGACACGGCAGCGTGCCATCGCGAGAGGTTCTTCATTTCCGGCGTCAGCGAGAGCTTGATCACGCGCATGAAATCGACGGTACACAGCGCGGTGATATCAGCAATGGTAAAACGATCCCCTGCCACAAATTCGCGCTTTCCGAGTTCGGTTTCGAGCATGCCGAGAAAGTCTATCGCTTGATCGCGGCAGGCGTTGCCCCACTCCGCTACCTGCACTTTCTCGCGCTGGGCCATGGCGGGATTGGTATGACGGAAGCACTGGGATACCGGCCCATAGAAATTCAACTCAAGACGGCGATTCCACATCTCGACCACGGCGCTTTCCACCGCATCTCGGCCGAACAGGTTCGGCTCGGGATGCATTTTCTCGAAATAGAGGCAGATCGCCACCGACTCCGAAATCGCGGTTCCATCATCGAGCACCAGCACCGGAACCCGCTGCATCGGGTTTAGCGCGGTAAATGCGTCGCTGCGCTGCTCCATCGCAGCGAGATCTATTTCGTGTTTGGGAATTTCGATTCCCTTTTCGGCCAGAAATATGCGAACGCGGCGCGGATTGGGCGCGCGGCCCATGTCGTACAACTTCATTGCGGTCTTGCCTCCACGCGCTAGTCGATCATGCGCCGAGGAACCTATCAAGCATTAGAAATAGCTACGCTATTCGGATGCACGGCGGCTATTTACGAATCCTTAACCATAAGAATCAGCCCGGCATTAACCACCCTCGCGCAATGGTAACGGGCGGCTGGCGCGGGCAAGCGATGGGCAGTGCTGCCAGCCACAACTTTTGTTTCGCACGAAACAATTGCGGGCATCGGGTAACGGTATTGCGTAATGAAGAGCTATAGCGCCCGCGGGGACGAGACGGCGGCCGATGCCGCCCGGATCGCGCATGAGCGGCGGCTGAAGCTCAGCCGCAGCGTCCGCGACGCGCGCGACGTGCTGACCTCGACCTCCGGCGTCAAACCTGCTTTCGACTACGAGTTGCTGCGGCTCTATGCGGAACATCGCATCGGCGCGTCGTTCGCGCTGTTCATGCTGATTTCCCTGGTGGGGATCGCTTCGTCGCTCTGGACCGGCGGCATCGGCGCGGTGCTTTGGACCATGATCGCGCTCGCAATCCACTCGATGAACGTCGCGGCATGCCGCCGTTTTCTGGCGACGCCGGCGAGCCCGGCCGTGATGCGGCGCTATCGCGTATTGTTTACGCTGTTCGATCTGATCTTCGGCGTGAGCTGGGTCTTGATCGTCAATGTCCTGGTCGGACTCGGCGCACAGGGGTCCGGTGATTTTTCGCTGTTCGCGATGCTGCTCGTGGTCGCGGTGTTCTCGATGCTCGCCGCGAGCATTCCGAGCGCGGTCTATGCCGCGACCGTTCCGGTCGCAGGCGTCGTTACCCTGCACTATCTTCTACGCGGCACGCCGCAGGATGTCGTACTCGCTATTCTCACGATTGGCGCGGAAGCCTATTTCGTGATGGTCGCGGGCCGCCTCCACATCGCAGCGGTTTCGGCACTCGAAGCGCGCGCGCAACTCGACACGCTGATCGGCGAGCTAGAGCAATCGAAGGCAAAGTCCGACGAAGCCGCCCGCCGCGCGGAAGCGGCCAACCTCGCGAAATCGCGCTTCCTCGCACAGATGTCGCACGAGCTGCGGACGCCGCTCAATGCCATCCTCGGCTTCTCGGAAGTGATGAAGAACGAAGTGCTCGGCGGGCACGCGGTTCCTGCCTACAAGGAATATGCCGGCGACATTCATAGTTCCGGCGAGCACCTTCTCAACCTGATCAACGAAATTCTTGACCTGTCGCGCATCGAGGCCGGCCGCTACGAACTCAACGAGGAGCCGGTTTCAATCCTCGGCATTGCCGACGACTGCAACCACCTGATGAAAATGCGCGCGACCAATCGCGGCATCACGCTGCATACCGTGCTGGAATCGAACCTGCCGAAAGTCTGGGCGGACGAACGCGCCGTACGTCAGATCGTCCTCAATCTGCTTTCCAACGCGATCAAATTCACGCCGCAGGGCGGCGAAGTCTTCACCAAGGTCGGCTGGACCGCTTCCGGCGGTCAATATGTCAGCGTGCGCGATACCGGCCCCGGCATACCGGAAGAAGAGATTCCGATCGTCATGGCTTCGTTCGGCCAGGGTTCGAACTCGATCAAGACCGCCGAACAGGGTGCCGGCCTCGGCCTTCCGATCGTGAAAGGATTGATCGATCTGCATGGCGGCACGTTCACGCTGCGCTCCAAGCTGCGCGAAGGCACCGAAGTTATCGTCACCTTCCCTGCCGAGCGGGTGATGGCCGCACTCGCACCCGTGACCGACGCCGGACCGCTACAGCCGAAACAACCTGGAAATGCCCGGCAGACCTCTCCTGCGCGAGTCTGATAGAATCCGAAAATGTTCCGCAACGACAAAGTTCTCTGGCTGATCATCCTCGGACTCGCGCTCGCGGTCGTCGTGCTGATCTCCCATCACGACGAAGGCATGGTCGGACCCATTCCGACCAGCGACTTCGCGAGCCTTGTGTATTTCTCAGCGCTTCTCTTCGTGATCGGCGGCAGCCTCTATGTGATGTTCTACGGCCGCTTCCACGAGATGCTGAAATCGATCGGTATCTGGCTCGGTATCGTGGCGCTTCTTGTCGTTGCGTATAACTATCGCAGCGACGTGGTGAAGGTAGTCGATCGCGTGTTTTCGGTCGTGACCCCGGATCAGGATATCACCGCGAGCATCAACAGCAGCATCCGCGTGCAGCGCTCGGAGACCGGCGATTTCAATGTTCGCGTCCACGTGAACAATGCGCCCATTCTCATGCTGATCGACACCGGGGCGTCGAGCGTGGTGCTCACGATCGAAGCCGCGCGTGCGGCGGGCCTGCCCGTCGATCTTCTGAAATACGATGTCACCATCGAAACCGCGAAGGGGCGAAGCTTTGCAGCTGCCGTCGTGCTCGAAGAATTGAAGATCGGCAACATCGTCGAGCGGCGCGTGCCGGCGCTGATCGTCCGGCAAGGCGATCTGCGCGTCAGCCTTCTCGGCATGAGTTTTCTGCAACGGCTCGATTCGTTCGAGCTGCGCGGCATGCAGATGGTGTTGCGCGGCCGCCGATAGGCGACCGCAGCAAGACAAAAGATTCAGAACCAGCCCATCAGGCTCGCGAAGAAGCGCACCGCAACGACAAGCAGGAAAATCGCGAAGGCAACCTCCAGCCTGCGGCGCGGCCAGGAATGTGCCATCCGCGCGCCGTAGGGTGCTGCCAGCACGCTCACCGGCGCGAACAGCGCAACCGCCAGGAACGACACATAGCCGACGGAAAGCGGCGGCATCAGCGCCTGTTGCGGCCAGCCCGCGATCATGTAGCCGATCACTCCCGGCAGCGAGATCAACACACCGACCCCCGACGATGTCGCCACGGCGCGATGGATCGAGACGCCGTAGAGCGTAAGGAAGAGCACCGAATAAGCGCCGCCGCCGATGCCCATCAGCGCGGAAATGATGCCGATGACGAGGCCGACCGCGGCGGTGACCCCTATGCCCGGAAGTTCGTTGCCGAGACGCCAGCTCTCACGGCCGAACAAGAGCTTCATCGCCATCAGCGACGCGAACGCCACAAAGAGGAGCTTAAAAACCTCTGCGCTCGCGAAATAAGCGATGAAAGAACCGATCAACACACCGCCGATGATCGGCAAGGCCCAGATCTTCAAAATCCTGTCGTCCACCGCACCCTTGGCGCGGTGGGCAAAATAGGACCGGATCGAAGTCGGCACGATCAGCGCGAGCGCGGTGCCGACGCAAAGCTGCATGCGCACTTCGTCGGCGACGCCGAGTGCCTTGAAGACCTCGTACATCACCGGCACGGAGATCGCCGCTCCGCCGATGCCCAGAAGGCCGGCAAAAATTCCGGTAAGCGCGCCTGCAATCAGGATGGCAACGACGAGAACCGCGAACTCGCTCGCGGGAATTCCAAGGATCATCATGCGGCGCTTTGTGCCGGGATTTCCCGAGAAAGGAAAGCAAGCGCCTCGCGCAACACCCATGCATCCGCGCCGCGCTTTGTCGCCTCGGTCGCAAGATGCCGGCGATATGCCCTTGCTCCCGGCTGGCCGCGGAAAGCGCCGAGAAGGTGCCTGGTGATGTCGTGCAGCCTGGCACCCGCCGCCAGTTCGCGATCGATATAGGGCATCAGCTGCTCGAAGGCTTCCGCGAAGCTCGCCACCGGAGCCGCTTCGCCGAAAAACTCCGGGTCGACCCCCAAGAGAAGCTCCGGCACATCATAGGCGGCCCGGCCGAGCATCACGCCATCCACTTTGCCAAGATGCTCTTTCGCCTCGCCAAGCGAAGCGATGCCGCCATTCAGAATAATAGGGACGTCGCCGAGCCGCGCTTTCAGACGAAACACGCGGTCGTAGTTCAGCGGCGGAATATCGCGGTTCTCGCGCGGGCTTAAGCCCTGCAACCAGGCTTTACGTGCGTGCACGATCAGCGCGTCAGTACCCGCGGCAATCATCGCATCGGCGAAGCCGTCGAGCGCTTGCTCTTCGTCCTGATCGTCGATGCCG
>CAUJKG010000132.1 GCA_963205465.1 Pseudomonadota bacterium
GGCGGCACCGGACTGGGCCGCGCGATGAGTGAGAAATTTCTCTCGCTTGGTGCCGAGGTTGCGATATGCGGCCGCCGCAAGCAGGTCTGCGAGGACACCGCGGCCGCGCTCATGAAAGCGCATGGCGGCAAGGTGACGGCCTATGGTGTCGATATCCGCGACGCCGCGGCAGTCGATGTGATGGTCGGCGAAATCTTCCAGCAAGCGCCGCTCACGGGGCTCGTGAACAATGCCGCAGGCAATTTCATCTCGCGCACCGAAGACTTGTCTCCGAACGGCTTCGATGCGGTCGCGAATATCGTGATGCGCGGCACGTTCTACGTCACCCATGCGGTCGGCAAGCGCTGGATTGCGGGCAAGCAGAAGGGAAGCGTGCTCTCGATTTCAGTGACTTGGGTGCGCAATGGCGGCCCCTTCGTGGTGCCTTCCACCATGAGCAAGGCAGCGGTCGCCGCGATGACGTCGTCGCTCGCTTCCGAGTGGGGGCGTTACGGCATCCGGCTCAACGCGATCGCGCCGGGCGAAATTCCTACCGAAGGCATGAGCAAGCGCTTGAATCCGGGCGAGCAGCCCGGCGCGCGCACTGCCGCGCGCAATCCCATGGGCCGCCCCGGCACGCTCGAGGAGTTGCAGAACCTCGCGGCGTTCCTGATGTCGCCGGGCTGCGAATGGCTGACCGGCGAAATGATTGCGATGGACGGCGCGCAGGCGCTCGCCACCGGGGGCAATTTCTATGAACTGCGCGAGTGGGGCGACACGGAGTGGAAAGCCGCGCGCGATGCGATCGTCGCGCAAAACCAGAAAGACAAGGCGCAACGCGGATAAACTCTCCGCAACTTTCCGCATAGCGAAACTGTGCAGTTTGCGCTTCGCTTTATGACGCGATGCGTCTAGCTTTCGTCCCAAAGAAAAACTGGGAGGAAAGAAATGATTGCAAAGTTTCGTTTTGTAGCACTGGCGGTGGCGGCTTTTGCCGCGGGGGCTATGACTGTGCCAGCAACGGCACAGGAATACCCGACCCGCAACGTGCGTGTTGTCGTGCCTTATCCGGCGGGCGGTACCACGGACGTGCTCGCGCGCCTGGTCGCTGAACACCTGACGAATTCGCTCAAGCATACCTTCATTGTCGATAATCGCCCGGGTGCCGGGACCAATACCGGCACGGGCGATGCGCTGAACGCACCGGCCGACGGCTACACCATCCTGATCGTTAGTCCGGCAAACGCCATCAACGCCACCTTGTTCAAGAAGATGCCATTCAACTTCCTCGAACAGGCGACAGGCGTTGCCGGCTTCGCCCGGGTGCCGAACGTCATGGTCGTCAATCCCAACGTGCCGGTAAAAACGGCCGCCGAGTTCATCGAATGGGCCAAGAAAAATGCCGGCAAAGTCAACTTCGCTTCTTCGGGGAACGGCTCCTCGATTCATCTTTCCGGCGAGCTTTTCAAGGCGATGACGGGCGTGCAGATGACCCACGTGCCCTACAAAGGTTCGGCTCCGGCGCTGGTGGATCTGTTGAGCGGGCAGGTGCATGTCATGTTCGACAACCTGCCTTCCGCGATTTCGCATATCCGGGCGGGCAAGTTGCGCGCGCTGGCCGTGACCAGTGATCAGCCGGCCAAGGCGCTTCCCAATGTGCCGACGCTCGATGCGACCGTGAAGGGCTTTGAAGCAAGCTCCTGGTTCGGGGTGGCGGTTCGCAAGGGCACGCCGCAGCCGATTATCGACAAGCTCAACAAGGCGGTGAACGAGGCGCTGAAGGATCCGAAAATCCGTTCGCGCATTGAAGATCTCGGCGGCATTCCGTTCGAAGTCACGCCTGCGGCCTTCACCAAGTTCATGGTGGACGAAACCAACAAATGGGCGCCGGTCGTCAAGGCCTCGGGCGCCACGGTCGACTAGGCTTTCTTCCCCCGGAAGGAAAACACGATGCCCCGCGGATAAACCGCGGGGCTTTTTTTGACGGGGAGGGTAGACTAGGGCTGGTACACGGCTCTGTCATTTGTCCGGGCTCGACGCGCGGGATAAAATCCCGTCCATTCCGCGCTGCGCTACCGGAGTGACGAGCAGACCGATGACCGAGACGGAAAGCCCGCAGCCTCCCGGCGAAATGCCGCCGAAGAGAAGTTTCATTTCCTCCGAGACGGTTCTCGGCTGGTTGCAACTTGGCGCGCTGGTAATCGGCGTGGTGGCTTTGTTTTGGAGTATCTACGTCTATTACGTGCCGCCGCCGCAAGCGGTGGCTGCGGTCGACAGTGGGGTGCACACCATCGGGCAATCGCTGGCCGAGGAAGATTACCGGAGTTTGCAGGCGCTGAACCGGGCGGTCGATTATGTTTCGATCTATGACGTGAATCATACGAATTTCGAGGAAGGCGCGCGTACGCTGATCTCATTCATGGCGGTGCGTTCGGTCGTGCTGAAGCGCCATCGGTTGACAGTGCCGTTCAACGAGTTCTCCGCGGTGTTCGAAGCCTGTCGTGCAATGCCTACACATGAAAACATCCTGAACTTGCGAAAAGCCGCTGCCGTCTTCGCAGAGCCGCTCGATGAAGCCCTGCAGCGTTTTGCACATGCAAGAAGCGGCCAGCCCGAGTCCGGCCGGAAGTAAGGCAATGCTCGTGACACGCCGGAGAAGTAAATCGCGCGCCGTTTTCCGGCTATGCAGATCGCTCATCCTGCGCGCGCTTATTGTCGCGATGCTGGTTGCTGTCTCGCAGGAAGGACAGGCGCAGAGTCTGCTCGGCGCCAGGCCCGAATATGTCACGCGCGATCTCACCGAAATTCCCAACGCGCAGGCGTTGCGCGCAACCATCTGGTTGCCGGGGTTGAACGACGGTTACGTGCCGCAGGGTATCGTGCTGATCGGCGAACGGCTTTTCGTTTCCGCCTACAAAAGCACCGACCGCAAACAGGACCGCGGACCTTGCCGCCTCTTCGCACTCGACATGCGGACCGGCGCCACGCTCGCGCATCTCGACCTGCCGAAGGCGTGCGGTCACGCCGGCGGTCTGGCAAAGGGTGAAGGGCAGACGCTCATCGTGACGGATGCCCGCGTAATTTTTGAAATCGAGCTTGCCGGAGCAGCCGAGAAGTCGCTGGGCCGCGTGAAGCGGGCCGTCAGGCTCGGCGGTGGCGTGAAAGGCTCGTTTGCGGCAAGCGATAGCGGCGGCTTCTGGATCGGAGAATATGCGCGAAGCGATGCCGGAAAGATGTTCCGCTTTTCGTGGTCCGCCCTGCAGAAGCAGACGTTGACCGAGGCCGATGCCGTCGAAGTCCTGCCGTCTCCGATCTATGCGCAAGGGGCGGCGATCGACAGCCACGGTGCGCTCTGGGTCATGCGCAGCGGCTCGAAGTTCGGAGAACTGGTGAAGCTCGACCGCAGGACCGGGGTGGCCGTCGCGCGTTTCGCGATGCCTGCGGGCGCGGAAGGCATCAGCTTTGCGCCAGACGGCACGCTATGGACGCTTTCGGAGGCAGGCTCGCAGCGCTGGAGCGAGTGGGCGGCGTTCTATCCGCTGGCGTTCCGCTTCGACCCCAAATTCCTGCGATAGCGAAATCATTCGCGTTGTAGTTTGCTTCCGTTTCGCGTTGGCAACTGCATCATTCCTTCGTTTATGTTCTGCGTGATCATGGAGGCTTTCATGAAGTTGAAGATTGTCATGCTCCTTTTGCTGGCTATTCCGTTTGTCGGTTCCGCCCGGGCGCAGGAGCCGCCGAAGTGCAGGGTGGGCGAGACGACGACCATCAAATTCAAGATCGACGGGCAGCCGGAAGTGCTCAGCGATGGCTGGGCTGAAGTCGGCTCGGAGGCGACGCCATGTGCCGTCACCATGGTCCGCGGAAAAGGCCGTGTGCCGCCCGGCTGCACCGACGGCAAAACAATGGAAGCGACCGGCCCGATTCAGGACGCCGGATTTCTCATAATGAGAGTCACGTCCGCGCGCTGCTACTGAGCGCCAGGTGCGAGCTTCGCTTTTAGCCGCCGTATCAGCGCTGCTTCTATGGAGCGTGGATGCGGCGCATTCCGCATCCTGCAAGGCAGGCGAGGTCGTGACGCTCGAAGGCGAGATCATCATCCCGCCGGTGCGCGACGGCGACGAGTGGTTCTGGCCCGGCAAGTTCGCGCAGCAGCCTTGTCAGGTGACGACGCTACGCGGGAAGGGCGCGCTGCCCGCGGAATGCGCGGTCGGAAAGCGCATGACGCTTACCGGCCAGGTCACCGACAACGGGGTGCTGATGCTGAACGTGACGTCGATCCGGTGTTACTGAGCCGTCCGACCGGACCTTACGATGTGGAGTTTGCGGCGGCAGCCGGTCGCGTAGGCGGCTTTCTTGCCCTCGATCCAGCGCCGCACGCTTGCGTTCCACTTGTGTGCATTGGCAAGATGCTTCGGATTGAGCGTGCCGTTGTTGGCGCGCAGGGTGCAGTCGTGCAGCATCATGTGCCCGATCGCTGCCTGTTCGCTGGCCCCGCGGGCAATCTGGTGAATGACCGCCGGCGGCAGGTTCGACGTATAGAGCGCCAGGATCTCGGCCCGGAGCCGTTCGATATCCTCGGAAATCCGCAGGAGCGGATCGGCCTCGGTGGCGTCCACCTGTGGATTTGTTTCGTGAAGCCGGGATTGTACTGTCTGCACCGGACGATCCCCCTGTTTTCCGTCCCTTATTTTCTATCGATCGATCGGTAAGAGTCAAACCCGGTCGGGAGCGCCTGTATGACTGTGAAGCCCAGAAACGCCCGCACACCCGTGAGCATGGCCCGGGAAACCAAGGCCGATGCGAGCCGCGAGAAGATCATGAATGCCGCCCAGAAGCTGTTTGCGCGCCGCGGCTTCGAAGGCATATCGATACGCGACATCGCCAAGGCGGTGGGGATGACGACGGCCTCGCTCTATTACCACTTCCCGAGCAAGGAAGAGATTTTCGTCGCCGTGCACGGTCGCAGCCTTGAAAACGTGCAGCGCGAAGTCATGAGCGCCATCGCCGGCGTAAAAGACCCGTGGGACCGGCTCGAGGCGGCGGCGGCGGCGCATTCGCGCAACTTCGCATCCGCCGAAAGTTCCGGAGCGGCGATTGCCGCGCAGTATTACGAAGGCAGCCTCGCGCCGTTCCGCAAGATCATGGTGCCGCAGCGCGACGCCTATGAGCGGCTGATCACCGTGCTGGTCGCGGATTTGCAGTTGCCGCCAAGCATCGACGTTCGCCTGTTCAGGCTCCAGCTGCTCGGCGCGCTGAACTGGATGCCGGTCTGGCACCGGCCGAACAGTGGGCTTCCGGCGGAAGAAGTGGCGCGGCAATTCGTGCGCAATCTTCGCTTGGGTCTGCAGCCTTCGCGGGGGAAGGCAAAGCGTCGCGAGGGCGCCAGCGGAAAGAAAACGCCGGCACGCAAATCCAGGAGTGCAAAACGATGACGGGACACATCGACCCCACCAAGGAAGTCTTCGCGCTCTTTCGCGAGAACGATCGCGAAGGACCGATCCAGATGCTGAATCTCGTGCAGCTTCGCGCCGAGGCGAATTATGCCGACGGCCGCAAGGCGACCGGCGCGGAGGCTTACGCCGCTTATGGCCGCGAGAGCGGGCCCGTGTTCGAACGCTTGGGCGGCAAAATCATCTGGCAGGGAAAGTTCGAACTGATGCTGATCGGCCCGCAAAGTGAACGCTGGGAACATTGCTTCATCGCCGAATATCCGAGCGTGCAGGCTTTCGTCGACATGATCCGCGATCCGGCTTACCGCGAAGCCGTCAAGCACCGGCAGGCAGCGGTCGAGGACAGCAGGCTCATTCGCTGCGCGCCGCGCAAAGCCGGGCGCGGCTTTGGCGAGCTTCCAGTCTAGTGCAGGGTTTCTACGTGGGCGGCAAGGCGTTGATGCCGTTGCGGTAAGCGGAGCCGGGGAGAAGTGCCGGTGCGTAAAGCTTACGTAACGCTCTCTTCTATTTACCGGCCGCCTTTGGTATCCCTTGGACAAGCAAGAACAAGCATTTTTCCAAGTTCCGGGAGGAAGTTAAGCCGTGGAGAAGATCTGGCTCAAGAATTATCCGCAAGGCGTGCCGGCGGAGATCAACCCCGACACCTACACGTCGCTGGTGCAGGTGCTTGAAGAGAGCTTCAAGACTTACGCATCGCGCAACGCGTTCATCTCGATGGATAAGGCGCTGACCTACGGCGATCTCGATGCGCATTCCGCCGCGCTCGGTGCCTATTTCCAGTCGCTCGGCCTGAAGAAGGGCGATCGCGTCGCGATCATGATGCCGAACGTGCTGCAATATCCGGTCGCGATTTCCGCGGTGCTGCGCGCGGGCCTCACGGTCGTGAACGTGAACCCGCTTTATACGCCGCGTGAACTGGAGCATCAGCTCAACGACTCCGGTGCGTCAGCGATCATCATTCTGGAAAACTTCGCGACGACGCTCGAAAAGGTGCGCGCGAAAGTACCGGGCCTGAAGCATGTCATTCTCGCCAATATGGGCGACATGCTCGGCTTCAAGGGCGTGATCGTGAACTTCGTCGTGCGCAAGGTGAAGAAGTTGGTGCCTGCCTACAATCTTCCCGGTGCGGTGCAATTCAATGCCGCGCTTTCGCAAGGCAAGGGCAAGACGCTCTCGAAGCAGCAACTGGGGCCCCAGGATGTCGCCTTCCTGCAATATACCGGCGGTACCACCGGCGTTTCCAAGGGCGCGGTGCTGACCCATCGCAACGTGTTTGCGAACTTCCTGCAGAACGACGCGTGGCTGCAGCCGGTGCTCGATATGGAGCCGAAGGACGAGCAGCTGATGATTTTGACGGCGTTGCCGCTCTATCACATCTTCGCGCTTACGGCCAGCTTCTTCCTCGGCACGCGCGCGGGCGCGTGCTGTCTGCTCATCGCCAACCCGCGCGATCTGCCGGCGCTGATCAAGGAATTGCAGAAGTATAAGGTCACGACCTTCCCGGCAGTGAAC
>CAUJKG010000133.1 GCA_963205465.1 Pseudomonadota bacterium
AATCGCGCTGCGCGGTTCGAACGTCACGGTTTTCACGCAGGATCCGGATCTGCGTTACACCTCGATCAGCAACGCTTTTCTCGGCCGACGCGTGGATCAGATCATCGGTCTGACCGACGCGGAAGTGGTGCCGCCGCAGGATCGCGACGCCGTCATCGAATTGAAGCAGCGCGCGCTCGCCGGCGGTGAGCCGGTCGATGCCGAATTGCGCTTAAAAGGGCTGTCGGCGAGCCGCTGGTTCGATTTTCATGTCGAGCCGCTTCGCGATGCCGAAGGAAAAGTGGTCGGCCTTACCTGCGCCGCGGTCGATATCACCGAACGCAAGACCGGCGAGGATCACCTGCGGCTTTTGATGCGCGAGTTGACCCATCGCTCCAAGAACCTGCTTGCCGTCATTCAGGCGCTCGCGCGGCAAACCTCGCGCCACGCCGGATCGCTTGAAAATTTTCTCGACGAGTTCAGTGCGCGGTTGCAGGCCTTGTCGCGTTCGCACGATCTCCTGGTGCAGGAAGAATGGCATTCGGTATCGCTGCGCGATCTCGCGCGCTCGCAGCTCGGTCACTATCTCGACAGCGAACAGCCCCGGATCAGCGTGGAAGGACCGAACGTCCATCTGAAGCCCGAAGCCGCGCAGAGTCTCGGGCTCGCGCTGCACGAGCTTGCGGTGAACGCTGCGAAATACGGTGCGCTTTCCAATCCGTCCGGTCGCGTCGATGTCTCGTGGGATCGCGATCCGGCGGGTGAAGGGATCGTCGTCATCCGCTGGCTCGAACGGGGCGGACCGAAAGTCGAGCACCCGAAGAAACATGGCTTCGGCACGCTGGCCATTCAGCGCAATCTGTCGCGCTCGCTCGAAGTCGATGTCGATCTGAGTTTCGCGGAGGAGGGGGTCTCCTGCACCATTACCATCCCCGCGCAGCACCTGTTCCTGTCGCCGGCAGCACAGGAGCAGAGCTAGGAACCTTCTGCCTCTATCCGCGTTTTACTGGGCAGAAACGCCCCGGTTTCGGGGCTCCCTCAAGGATAGCGATCCCAATGCGGGAGAGGTTCCATGTTGCGCAAAGCTTCCGGTCTTGCCGGCGCGGTTGCCGCCGGTGCCCTTCTTGCGGCTGCGCTGGGTAGCGCCGGCTTCAGCCCGCTCGACCACGAACACGCGGCATCCGCGCCGACCCAGAACGCGCAGATCAATCGAAACAGCAAATCCGACGCGATGCCGAAAGTGGCGAACACCGAAACACCGCGCCGTATCACCACCGTCGAGGTCGTGGGCGTTGAAGACGCCGCGATCGTTTATCGTGATCGCGATGGAAACATCCTGTTCAAGACCGATCCGGTTTCGAACGTGACCGTCGTTACCAAGGGCGTGGTGCTGCCGGAAGTGACGATCCGCGACCTTGCGGATTCGGCAGTGCAGGTCGTGCCGCTCGAAGGCGTTCGCCCGGTCTTGAGCCCAACGGCCCCCGGGGATGGTTGTGAATCTTCGGTAACTGCACACACGGCGGGTGAAGCGCTTGCGCGTGTGCCGAGCCGCTGCATTACCGGGCTCGGAAATCCTTTCAATTTCGCTTCTTTGGATTAAGCGGACGGAAAGGTTGCAGAATTAGCGGGAGCGCCGCATTCGCGGCGCTTTCGCTGTATTGATATGAGAGGCTTGTCCGGCGCTTGGATGCGGGCAAGACGAGGGGGATCGCGTGAATAGGGGTTCTGCCTTTCTGTACTGGATTGCGCAGCCGCGCTCTTTCCTACGCGCATTCGCGATCATGCTCGCCGCGCTCGGAGTTGCGACCGCGGTCCGTTTTCTGCTCGGCTTTTTCGTCCCGACTTCGACGCTGGTGCCGTTCGGCTTTTATTTTCCGGCCGTGCTTTTTGCCGCCGCGACCGGCGGGCTGTTTTTTGGAATTCTCGCGACGTTTCTCGCGATTTTAGTGTCGTCGTATCTATTTCTCGGCATGCGGGAAATGCCCGGTGCGGGGCAGATGCCCTATCTCTTTACGATCGGCGTTTTTCTCGTCAATTGTTTCCTGATGTCGCTTGCCGCCGCGGCGATGCGTAACGCGCTGATCCGCCGCCGCCGCGCGGAAGATGCGCAGCAGATGATCTCGGCCGAGCGGCAGGAATTCTTCCGTACGCTCGATGCGGTGCTTGCACATGCGCCGATCGGTTATGGTTTTGTCGATCGCGAGTCCATGTTCGCGCAGGTGAACGGCGAACTCGCCCGCACGCTCGGGATTCGCCAGGAATACATCGCCGGCCGGCCGATGCACGAATTTCCGCCCTTGAATGCCGCAAGCGCGGTCGAGGCGGTCCGCACGGTGTTCGAAACCGGAGAGTCGATTTCCAACGTCAATCTTGAGCGCGAGGTCGCAAGCGATCCGGATTCGCTGAAAGCCTGGCTCGCCGGTTTTTTCCCGGTCCATAACGAGCGGGGTGAAGTCGAGGTTGTTGGTGTCGCGCTCCTGAACATGACGCAACACGCCAAAGCCGAGCGCGCGCTGGCCGCAAGCGAGCGCAGATTCCGCGTTGCCACCAACGCCATGCCGCAACTGGTCTGGTCGAACCTGCCCGACGGCACCTTCGACTTCTACAACGAGCAATGCGTCGAGTTTGCCGGCTCACCGGATCAGGTCGACTGGAAGGACCTTCTGCATCCGGAAGATTATGCGCGCACCCGCGCCGCCTGGGAGCATTCGCTTCAAACCGGCGAGCCCTATCAGATGGAATATCGCTTCCGCGACCGGGACGGAAAATATCACTGGTTCCTGGCGCGTGCGCTGCCGGTTCACAACAATGAGGGCAAGATCGAACGCTGGTTCGGCTCGGCGACCGACATCAGCGAAATGGTTGCCGCACGCACGGCGGAGATGGCATCGGCGAACAAGAAGCTCCGCGAGGAAATCAACGAGCGTGCTGTTGCCGAGGAGCGGCTGCGTTCGGAGATCCTCGAACGCAATCGCGTCGAGGAGCAATTGCGTCAGGCCTCCAAAATGGAAGCGGTCGGCCGGCTGACCGGCGGCCTTGCTCACGATTTCAACAATCTGCTCACCGTCGTCATGGGCAATATCGAAAGCATGCAGCGGCGCATGAAGGACGGCGGCGACGAGAAGGTGAAGAACTACGCCGACTTCGCGATGCAGGGTGCGCGCCGTGCCGCGGCCCTGACTAAACGGCTGCTCGCCTTCTCGCGCGGCCAGCCGCTCGATCCGGAGCCTGTGAACGCCAACGAACTCGTTTCGAGCATGACCGAATTGTTCGCGCGCACGCTGGGCGAAAAAGTTTCGCTGAAAACCTCCATCGTGGAAAACCTCTGGACGGTGGAAGCCGATCCGAACCAGTTCGAGGCCTCCCTCCTCAACCTCGTCGTCAACGCGCGCGATGCCATGCCCAAAGGCGGTTCGCTGACCATCGAGACCGCCAACGTCACGCTGGACGAAGCCTTTGCGCGCAAGCACGAAGATGCCTCTCCCGGCGATCATGTTGCGATCACGGTGAGCGATACCGGCGTCGGCATCCCGCCGGAGGCGCTGAAGCGCGTGTTTGAGCCGTTCTTCACGACCAAGCCGGCCGGCGAAGGTACGGGCCTAGGCCTGAGCCAGATTTATGGCTTCGTGAAGCAGTCGGGCGGTCATGTCACCATCGAAAGCATCGTCGGTTCCGGCACCAAGGTCACGATTTATTTGCCGCGCTTCCTCGGCGAAGGTGCGAACCTGAAAGCCGGGCGCAAGACCGAAGCCCAAGACGATCGCAACACCGTGCTTATCGTCGAAGACGACGACGACGTGAGGCTCTATTCCGTCGGGCTGTTCCGTGAGATGGGCTATGGTGTGCTGGAAGCGGCCGATGGCACGGCGGCGCTGCGCATTCTCGAATCGCGCCCGGAAATCCGCTTCATGTTTACGGACGTGGGCCTGCCCGGCGACTACAACGGCAGGGAGCTGGCCGACGAAGCGCGACGTCGGCGACCGTACTTAAAGGTGTTGTATACTACCGGCTATGCGCGCGCCGATATTCTCCGCCAAGGTCGTCTCGACGCCAATGCGCAGGTCGTGACTAAGCCTTTCACTTTCGATGAACTTTCAACCAAAGTGCGCGCCGTGTTCGACGGAAAGGGCAGGAACGTGATTCTTCTTGTTGAGGATGAAGTTTTGGTGGCTGCGATTGCAGCCGAGAACTTGCGCGACATCGGCTTTGAAGTGATCGAGGCGTCGAGCGCGAAGGCAGCGCTCGACTGCGCGATGAAGGACGCCGCCGCCCTCAAGGCGGCGATTGTCGATATCGGTCTGCCCGACAAGAAGGGTGATATCCTCGCCGCCGAACTGCGCAAGATCCGCGCTGACCTGCCGATCATCGTCGCGACCGGTCATTCGAGTGACGTCCTGCCGAAAGAATTGCTCGAGGCCGAAAAAGTCGCCGTGCTCGGCAAGCCCTACGACCTGAAGGATTTGCAGGCCGCGCTGGCTTTGGTCGGCGTGCCGGGCTGAGCGGTTTGGGCGGGCAGTGATTCGAAGCTTCTGTTGCGCTGCCGCGTTGCGGTTGCCGGATCGCGATGCCAAACTGCGCGCATGTCAGTTCAAGAACGCGCTGCTTCCGTCTCTTCTCCCAGCCAGCTTGCCTCCAACGCCCGCACCGGCGGGAGGATTCTCGTTGATCAGTTGCTTCTCCACGGCGCGGAAATCGGCTTCTGCGTGCCTGGCGAGAGCTATCTCGAAGTTCTGAACGCGCTGTTCGACGTCCGTGACCGCTTCAAGCTCGTGAATGCGCGCCATGAAGCGGGTGCCACCAACATGGCGGAGGCTTACGGCAAGCTGACCGGAAAGCCCGGCATCTGCATGGTGACGCGGGGCCCCGGCGCCTGTCACGCCGCGGTCGGCGTGCATACCGCGTTTCAGGATTCGACGCCGATGATTTTACTCGTCGGCCAGATCGCGCGTGACACACGCGACCGCGAAGCGTTTCAGGAAATCGATTACCGCCAGATGTTCGGGCCCGTCGCCAAATGGGCCGCCGAGATCGAGACCACGTCGCGCATTCCGGAATATATCGCGCGCGCGTTTCAGGTTGCGACCTCGGGAAGGCCGGGGCCGGTCGTGCTCGGCCTGCCCGAAGACATGCTGGCCGAAGAGTCCGATGCTGGCGACGCAAAACCTTATGTAACGGCACAGGCCGCGGCCGATCCCGCGCAAATGCAGCATGTCCGCGAATTGCTCGCGCAGGCGGAGCGTCCGCTTCTGATCGTTGGCGGCAGCGGCTGGAACGATCAGGCGTGCCGGGACATCGTTGCCTTTGCCGAAGCGAGCGGCATTCCTGCGGCGTGTTCGTTCCGCAGGCAGGATATTTTCGACAACGCTTCCGGGAATTATATCGGCGATCTTTCGACTTCCGTGGCACCCTCGCTGACCAAGCGCGTCAAGGAAGCGGATCTCCTGCTCGTCGTGGGTGCGCGTCTCGGCGAGATCACGACCCAAGCGTACCGCATTATCGAGTCGCCGACGCCGAAACCGAAGCTCATTCACGTTTATCCCGATCCCGATGAGATCGGCCGGGTCTATGTGCCGGATATCGCGCTTGTTGCGTCTCCTTCCGCTTTCGCGGCGGCAGCACGGTCGCTGCAAAGCCTCAATGCCGGCAAATGGCAGGCATGGCGCGAGGCGGCGCGGAACGATTATCTCGAAACCATCAAGATACCCGCGACGAGCTTCCCGCTCGATATGGGCAAGGCGATTAGCGATCTCGCGAACGCGCTCCCCGATGATTTCGTCGTGACGGTAGATGCCGGTAATTTTTCCGGCTGGGCGCATCGCTTCATCCGCTACGCCCGGCCCGGACGCCAGCTCGGGCCGACCTCCGGCGCTATGGGCTATAGCGTGCCTGCGGCGGTCGCCGCTTCGATCGCCGATCCGAAGCGGACGGTGGTGAGCTTCGTTGGCGACGGCGGCTTCCTGATGAGCGGGCAGGAGATCGGCACCGCCATGCAGCATGGCGGCAGGCCGATCGTGCTTCTGTTCAACAACCGGATGTACGGCACCATCCGCATGCATCAGGAACGGGAATTCCCCGAGCGCGTGTCGGGCACCGAACTGGTCAATCCGGATTTCGTCGGCTTTGCCAGGTCGTTCGGCTGTCATGCCGAGCGGGTGGAGAAGACCGCCGATTTCATGCCTGCCTTCGAGCGCGCCGTGAACTCCGGCAAGGCGGCCGTGCTGGAATTGATGACCGACCCCGAACAGATTTCGACGCGGACCACCATCTCCGCGCTCCGCGCGGCAAAACGACCCTGAGTTCTACCGGGGAGCGGGATTCCCGTTGCGGAAACACGGGGGCGGCAATGGCGGCGGACCTGGGCGGATTCGGGCGGCCCCGGTCCGGCGATTGAATTGCCTTGAACTTGCCTTATGTCCCGATGGAGTAGGGCGCGGCGCTCTGCTAGGCATGTGCGCCCGCCGGATGGGGGTCCGGCCAAGAACATAAGGCAATGTATGCGTCAGGCCCTGAAGAATTTTTCGATCTGGTTTGAACGGAATATCGGCTGGCACCGCGTAGGGCTTGCTGTCGGCGTGATCGTGTTCTCGATCGCTGCCTTCGTGCTCTACCGGATTTTGCGAAACATCAGTCTCGCCGAAGTCGGCAATGCGCTTTCCAACGTCACCTGGACCCAGCTCGCACTTGCCGGCTTCTTCGTGGCGCTCGCCTATCTGACGCTGACCTTCTACGACTACTTCGCGCTGAAGACGATCGGCCGCAACGAGGTGCCTTATCACATCGCGGCCATCGGCGGTTTCACGAGCTATTCCATCGGCCACAATGTCGGCTTCACCGCATTTTCCGGCGGCGCAGTGCGCTATCGCATCTACTCCGCTTCCAGCGGATTGAGTGCGATCGAGGTCGCCAAGCTCTGTTTCATTGCCGGTCTCACGTTCTGGCTCGGCAATATCGCGGTGCTCGGCATCGGCATGACGATCCATCCGGAAGCCGCTTCCATGGTCGATCACCTGCCGCCCGCCGTGAACCGCGCCATCGGCATTGCAGCGCTGACCGGCCTGGCAAGCTATACCTCTTGGGTAAGCGTGAAGCCGCGCGTGATCGGCCGCTCGGACTGGAGTGTGACGCTGCCCGCGGGCAAGCTCACGATCCTGCAGATCGTCATCGGCATCATCGACCTGACCTGCTGCGCGCTCGCCATGTATGTGCTGATGCCGGCCAAGCCCGAGCTCGATTTCATTTCTCTTGCGGTGATCTTCGTGTCGTCGACATTGCTCGGCTTTGCCAGCCATTCTCCCGGCGGGCTCGGCGTGTTCGATGCGGCCATGCTGATCGCGCTGCCGCAGTTTCCGCGGGAGCAGCTGCTCGCGTCGCTGCTTCTGTTCCGGCTATTCTACTTCATCATGCCATTCGCGATTTCGCTGGTCATTATCGCAATCCGCGAACTCGTGCTGGATATCAAGCCGCCGGTGGAGAAGATGCCGGATCCGCATCACGTCAACGCCTCGAAAGTCGTCGAAGAGGCCGCGAAAAAATAATCATGAAACGTCTGAGCGCATCTCTTGCCACGGCTTTCGTGCTTCTGGTTTCGGGGCTGGCGGCAAGCGCGCAACCGGAGCAGGATCGCCGCGAACTTATGACGCTCTATTTCGCCTCCATCGCGGCCGACCGCTGCGACTTTCCGCTGACCGAGGAGGAAGCCGATAAGCTGGTGCGTGGCGCCGGCGACCTGCAGAAGAAGCTGAAACTCTCCGACGAAGCCGCCGACGTGCTCTATGAGGAGGTCGAAACGCGGTTCGAGAAAAC
>CAUJKG010000134.1 GCA_963205465.1 Pseudomonadota bacterium
CCCCCGCAACGATCCACGCAAAACCCAGCAACAGAAGAAACCCGATGAAAAACAATGCAAACAGGACCAGCGAGATCTTCTTTGCCATCGCAGAGATATTGGTGAGACCGAATGCACCGGCCACTAGCGACAGAATCAGGAAAATAACGGCATAGCGAAACATACAGCACCCCTGAAGACAGCGACTTCAAGAACGCGGAAGCCGGGCGATTGGTTCCCTAGGGGGCGTAACCGCTTAAAAGCGCATGACAACCGCTCGCTTCAGCGCTTTGAACCAAACAGCAAGATGACAAGACCGAGAAAAGACAAAAGACCGGCAACAGCAAACGGAATTTGGTAACTACCGCTCCAGTCATAAGCTGCTCCGGCGATAAATGGGCCGATAGCAACGCCTGCCATGACAATGAACTGGCTAACCGAGAAGATGCGGCCATATTCGCGCGTTCCATATTTTTCCACGAGCAGCAGCGGATGCATCATCAGCGAATTTCCGATAGTGACCCCGAAGAGCGCCACCGCTGCCAGGATCGCAATCCGTCCCTGCGCGAAGGCAAGCAGAAGAAGCCCGACACCCTGCACGGCCATCAAATGCAGTGCGAAGTTGCGAAAGCGCATCCGCAACAGGATCCAGCCGCCACCAAGCCGCCCTGCAATGCTCGCAGAGGCAACAACGGCAAGCGCAAGCGCTGCCGTCTCGGTGCCGTCCCGCAAATTGGCAAGCCGGTATAGATGCGCGAGAGCGGCAACCTGCGCACCGAACAGAAATAAATAGGAAATCGAAACCGCCAGGAAGAAGCGGCTTCTGCGCGCTTCCGCATAGCTGATAGATCGGCCGGAAAATTCCGTTTCCGAACTGGCGGCTTTCGTGCCGCCGTCCGGTTCAAGACCCAAGGCAGCCGGGCTTGACCTCACGACCAGAAGGGTTACCGGCACAACACCCAGTAACAGGACCGCCGCCATCCACGGACCAGTTGCATGCAAACCGCCCCGCTCAATTGAAAGCGCAACAAAAGGCGTAACCATAATTCCGCCGAGCGAAAGCCCGGTGGAGGCGATCGAAAGCGCCAGCGAACGCCTGGCGCTGAACCAACGTGTCACCAAGGTGGTGAGCGGCACTAGCCCGGTGCCACCATACGCAAAGCCAAACAGGATATGAAACAGGAAGAGATGCCAGGTTTCGTATAGATAGCCGACCGAGAACAGACAGATCGCGCCGATTGCCGTCGCGCTGACAATGATCACGCGCGGATCAAAACGATCGGTCAGCCGTCCGACAATAATCCCGGCAATCCCGCCGGAGGCGAAGAAGGCCGCAGTCGCAGCACTCGTCAACGCAACCGGAAAACCGCGCTCCTCGACAAAAGCATTGAGCAGAACCGAGAGATTATAAAATATAAGGCCGGAGGTGATCGTCATAATCAGACAGATCGCCGCGACAACGCGCCAGCCGTAGAAGACTCTGGAAGTAGCAGGCATGTCCCGAAGAACCAAAGAAGGCAGCCAGAGCTATGCGGCCTTCCGCAGGTCGATGCAATCGTAAACCGGCGGGTCTATGATGCGGCCTGAAGAGGCCGCAGAGCGGCACTACTTCTTTCCGAGGAGCAGCCGATTACCCTGCTTTTCGATCAGGACCTTCGCCTGTTCCGCCATTTTGGCAAGCAGCCAGGGGAGCGTAACATCGATCACGACGTGATCCTCGCGGACATCGATCGTACCGGCGGCGTTTTGCCCGAGCATCGAAACGTTGAAAGCGACCTGATCGCCGGTCCAGGTTTCGTCGGCAAAATTCATCATGCCAGCGCCCTTCTCGCGCGCCGCGGCGAACCCTTTTCTGATGCGGCGGGCCGCCTCTTCCTTGCCGAGCTTATGCGGGATCGAAACCGTGACTTTTTCGGCCATTGCCTGCCTCTTCGCGTTCAGACGCTCTAGATAGGAAGCGCAGCGCCATTGGCAACGCTGCCCCGGAATAATCTTACGGATAATAATCGGGAGGAACCCGGTCCGGATCGTAGGCAGCAGGCGCTCCCCGCGCGGCCATACGATAAAGCGGATAGATGAAAGCAAAGCCTCCACCCGCGACCAGCAGCGCCTGCAAATCGCGGAAATAGACTGCAAGCCCGGCCGGCAACGCGACAAAGCAGAGAAACGCGACGGAAAGCACGACCAACAGGAGAACGTGCTGGCCCTTGCCGAAGCCGATACCGAACCTGATCAAGGACCGGATGTCTGCCGGAATGGAGCGGTGCAGATCGGTCAGAAAGCGCCCGTATTCGATATTACGTTCTTCGTCGCTATGCCCCCACTTCGACGCGGTGAGAACCGAGATTGCACTCTTGTCGCGAAAAGTAATCTTGCAAATACCGCTCGGCCCCTGCTTCGGCACATGCCCAACGACAAGATTGATTGCCGCAATGTCTCTCCAGTCGCGCGTGAAAGAGCGGCCGGCGATGAACCAGCCGATCCCTTTGGGCGAAAGATAGACGCCTTCGTCGTTGTTCTTCAGATAAAAGCGAGGCGTGCCCTCCCGCACGAATAATTTATACTCGGCAGCAGGGATTTCGGCGGCAGGCGGTGTTCCCGTCATGCGCCTATCATGCAGCAGCAGGTGTCGGAGCGGAACCACCACGCCGTTTCGACCGCGACGAAAGCAAAAGCCAGGCCGCGATCGATACATTCAATAGATTCCAGGCGAGTCCATTGGCGAACGCTGCCTGATAGGAGCCGGTGTAGTCGAAGATCACACCGGAAATCCAGCCGCCAAAAGCCATGCCCGCAATGGTCGAAAAGATCACGATCCCGACGCGGACGCCTGCTTCCTGCGGCGGAAAATATTCACGTACGATCACCGCATACATCGGCACGATCCCGCCCTGAAAAAGACCGAAGAGGATCGAGATCACATACAGCGACGCCAGACCATCGAAGAAGAGATAGAGAAAGAGCGCAACACCTTGCAAAAAGGAGCCCATCAGAAGGGCCCCGGGGCCGCCGATACGATCGGCAATGAAACCGGATGCGATCCGGCTGACGATGCCGAAGGCCAGCATCAGCGACAGCATTTCCGCGCCGCGCGCCGCGCCGTAGCCGAGATCGCCGCAATAGGCGACGATATGAACCTGCGGCATCGACATGGCGACACAGCAGGAAAGACCGGCAACGCTGAGAATAATCATCAGCGCATTCGGAGAAATTTTTAACGCATTCGAACGCCCGGCCGAAGTTCCATTCAAAGGCTTGGCTTCAGACAATGCAATCTTGCGGCGAAATATGAGCGTCAACGGAATCGTAGCCGCCAGAACGAAGATACCGATCCAAATTTGCGTCGGACGCCATCCGATGGTGGACATCGAATATTGAACGATCGACGGCCAGATTGCCCCGGCAACGTAATTTCCGGAAGCCACGATGGTAACGGCGATGCCGCGCCGTTTCGTAAACCAATGCGAAAGATCAGCCATCATCGGCGCAAAAGTTACCGACGCGCCCAGACCGATGAGAAAATGAGGCAATGCGAAAAGAAACAGCGACGGCAAAACCGCCGAAAGCATATAGCCCGCAAACAGCAAGACCGCTCCGATCAGCATCGGAATGATGATGCCATAGCGGTCGGCCAGCTTGCCCATGACAATGCCGCCGACACCGAAACCGAGCATAGTCAGGGTATAGGGCAAGGTCGCGTCCGCGCGCAGCACGCCGAATTCTTGCTGAACGGCAGGCAAGATCACGACCACCGACCACATGCCAACCGAGCCGATCGCGCCGGAAAGCAGCGCGGCCCATAAGCGCATCCAAGCGTAAGGTGACTCGGCAACGCCGGTCGCGACGGAATTATTAGCCTGATTCATGATGGATTCTTTCTCAGCCTTCACCGTAACAGGGTCAAGCTGCGCCGCGACAAAGTTTTTTCGCAGCATGCTCCCGGTTGCCCGCCCAGGAGCGGGGCAATCCCAAAGGCCTCGCGCAGATCATTCGATTGCGGGAAGCAAGCCTGCTGCAGCACGAAGGCCCGACCCCTGCGTTTGGTCCACCCCGCGCTATTTGTCTCGTTCATACTGATGCTCCACAGGCGATGCCGTCTCAGACGAAGCGGGCGGCGAATAGCGCGCATTCCGCGCGGCCTGCTTTGCACTGCCGCCGATATCGCGAGCAGTCATATGAATATTGCCCACGATA
>CAUJKG010000135.1 GCA_963205465.1 Pseudomonadota bacterium
ATGCCGCCACCGCGCCAACCGCGATAAGCAGCTTCTTGCGGCGTTCGCCGCCGCGCGTTTTGCCGCCGTCGCTGCCGCTGCTTTGACCGTCGCCCGCATTGCTCTGCGCGTTCGCAGACGGCGGAGCCTTCGGGGCTTCGGCCTTGGGCGCTGTAGTTCGCGCGTGCAGCGGCGCAATCTCCGCGCCCTGCGCTTCGTTCTCTTCGGAATGTTTTCTCGCGGCTTCAGCCATCGAAACAACCCATATTGACCGAACGGTTCGGTCAATTTTTCTTGACATAGCTAAGAGAAAAGGTCAAATCAATGACCGACCGAACCGTTCGGTTCGATTTTATGAGAGCTTTATGGCCGAAAGTGTTGCCACCCGCGAGAAATCCGCTCCCGAGAGCGACAAGCGCGCCCAGATTCTGGAGGGTGCGCGGCAGGTGTTCTTCGCGCACGGCTTCAACGGCTCCAGCATGTCTGAGATCGCGCTCGCGGCCGGCGTCTCTAAGGGCACACTTTACGTTTACTTCGAAAACAAGGAGCGGCTGTTCGCAGCACTGGTCGAAGAATACTCCCGGCGTATCGGCGAAACGACCCTGAAGCTCGAAGGCGACGATCAGGACGTCCGCACCGTCTTACTCAGAACGGGCCGCAACTACCTCAATGTGCTGGCGCAGCCCGATCACGTTGCCTGGCTGCGCACGGTGATCGGCGCGTCGGAAAAATTTCCCGAACTGGGTCAGGTATTCGTCGATTCAGGACCACGGCGCGCGGCGAAGAAACTCGCCGACTGGTTTCGCGACCGCATCTCGCGCGGACAACTGAAGATCGACAATGTCGAGATCGCGGCCTGGCAATTCACGATGATGATCCAGGGGCCGATCCTCGTACCGATGCTGTATGGTGGCGAGGCGCGGCCCTCCCCCGCGCGGATCGACGAGGTCGTGAAGCATTCCGTCGATATGTTTCTCGCGGCTTACGCTCGCAAAACCTGAGCCTGGAGCAGGATAGCTTTTCTTTATATGCAATCCCGCTCTAGCTTTGTTTGAGCATGATCCCTCGGGTCGAACCCAAGGGCATGCTTTTCCGAAAACCGCTTCGCACCCCCAGATCAAGTCCGGGGGCAGGCTATTTCGGGATCATGCTCTTAGGATCAGACGCGCTCGATCGCAAGCGCGACACCCTGCCCAACACCGACGCACATGGTCGCAAGACCATATTTACCGCCGGACTCCTCCAGCGCGCGCATGGCCGTGCCGGCAATACGGGCTCCCGACATGCCGAGCGGATGGCCGAGCGCAATCGCGCCGCCATTCGGATTCACGTGCGGCGCATCGTCGGCGACGCCAAAGCGCCGCATGCAGGCGAGCGCCTGACTGGCGAAGGCTTCGTTGAGTTCGATCACGTCGAACTTGTTCGCGGGGATACCGAGACGCTCGGAAAGTTTCTCCACCGCCGGCACCGGACCGATCCCCATGACACGCGGCGGCACGCCAGCGGACGCCATGCCGAGAATGCGCGCACGGGGTTTAAGCCCATTCGCCTTCGCGGCTTCTTCAGACGCGATCACGAGTGCAGCCGCGCCATCGTTCACGCCGGAAGCATTACCGGCCGTGACCGTGCCCGGATTGCGGAACGGCGTTCTGAGCTTCGCAAGCCCTTCGATCGTGGTGTCGCCGCGCGGATGCTCGTCCTTGTCGACCCTGACCGCGCCTGCCTTGCCGCCCGGCACTTCCACGGCGACGATCTCGCCATCGAAATAGCCGCGCTTTTGCGCGGCGACTGCACGATGCTGCGAGCGGAGCGCGAACTGATCCTGATCCTCGCGCTTCACCTGATATTCCTCGGCGACGTTCTCGCCGGTTTCCGGCATGGAATCGACGCCATATTGCGCCTTCATCAACGGATTGATGAAGCGCCAGCCGATGGTGGTGTCGTAGATTTCAGCGGAGCGCGAAAAGGCTTCGGTGGCCTTGCCCATGACGAAGGGCGCGCGCGACATCGATTCCGCGCCGCCCGCGATGCTGAGCGAAATTTCACCGGCCTTGATCGCACGCGCCGCCGCCCCGACCGCATCGAGCCCGGAAGCGCACAGGCGATTGATGGTGTTGCCGGGAATACTCACGGGAAGCCCGGCGAGCAAAAGCCCCATGCGCGCGATGTTACGGTTGTCTTCGCCGGCCTGATTGGCGCAACCGAAAAACACTTCCTCGATTTTGTTCACATCGAGCGACGGATTGCGCGCCAGGAGCGCCTTGAGGACATGGGCCGCGAGATCGTCGGGGCGCACCTTGGCGAGCGAACCGCCGAAACGTCCGATCGGGGTGCGGACGAAATCACAGATATAGGCGTCGCGCAGTTCAGCCATGGTTCTCTCCTTACGCGTTGCCGCCGTGCGCGGCTTTGGTGCGCGCATGCAACTCACGCAGCACTTTGAGTTCGGTTTCGTTGGGCGGCGGCGTTTCGCCGGCGTTCGGCGCAAACTTGACCGGCCAGCCGGTGGCCGCAATCACCTGCTCCTTCGTGACGCCCGGATGCAGCGAAACCACGGTGAGTTCCTTGGTCGTGGCATCGGGCTCCATAACACAAAGATCGGTAATGACTTTGGTCGGCCCCTTGGTGGTGACGCCGAGTTTCTCACGGCTGTCGCCGCCCTCGCCGTGACCGAGGGACGTGAAGAAATCGATCTTCTCGACGAAGGCGCGCTTGGAATGCGCCATGGTGATGAAGATCTGCCCGCAGCTGGTCGCGATTTCCGGCGCACCGCCGCCACCGGGCAGCCGCACGCTCGGCTTCTCGTAAGGACCGACGACCGTGGTGTTCAGGTTCGCGAACTTGTCGATCTGCGCGCCGCCGAGAAAGCCGGTGGTGATGCGTCCGCCCTGCAGCCAGTAGCGAAACATCTCTGGCACCGGCACGGTCGTGAGCGCGGTTTCGCATAGCTCGCCGTCACCGATCGAAAGCGGCAGCACATTGGGCCGGGTTTCGATGGTGCCCGACTCGTAAATCAGCACGATATCGGGAGCGTGCGTCTGGCGCGCGAGGTTGCAGGCGGCGGAAGGGGCACCGATGCCGACAAAGCAGACATCCTGGTTGGTCAGGGCGCGGGCCGCTGCCACCGTCATCATTTCGTTCGGCGTAAAATTCTGGCTCATGATGATTTCCTCACGCCGCTTTCTTCGCGTGGGCCGCAAACGCTTCGGGACCCTTCTTCAGCACGTTCTCTTCCATCCAGGCGAGGAAGCTGTCGCGGTCCCGCGCGATTTCATCCCATGCTTTATAGAAGGCATTGTCGCGCTTGTAATAGCCCTGCGTATAGGAAGGGTGCGCGCCACCCGGCACCACGGCAATGGCTTTTACGGTCCAGCCCGGCAACACCACCGAATTCGGCGAAGGCGTATTCAATTCGTCCACGATCTCCTCGACCGTCACAACGGAGCGCTTCGCCGCCAGCACCGCTTCCTTCTGCACGCCGACGATGCCTTCCAAGAGCACGTTGCCTTTGCGATCCGCCTTCTGCGCGTGAATGATCGCGACATCAAGGTTCACGGCCGGCACCGTCGCCAGCTTCTCGCCGGTATAGGGGCAGGTCACTTCCTTGATCGACGGATTGACCCGCGGCAGTTCCGCGCCGCGATAACCACGAAATACCGCAAACGGCAGCCCGGCCGCGGCGGCATCATAGGCGTTCGCCATGGCGGCATGCGAATGCTCGACGATCTCGATCTTGTTGGGCCAACCGTTCTGGTAGGCGTCGCGGAAGCGGTGCAGCGAGCCGACGCCGGGATTGCCGCCCCAGGAAAACGTCATGCGCTCCGCGCAGCCCATACCGATCAGCTGATCGTAGATCAGGTCCGGTGTCATGCGGATCAGCGAAAGGCGCTTTCGCTTCTGGCGGATGATTTCGTGACCAGCGGCAAAGGGAATGAGATGCGTGAAGCCTTCCATCGCGACGGCATCGCCATCACGAACATTCGCCTCGATCGCCTCGGATAATTTCAGAAATTCGGCCATAAACGCACCATTTCGCGCAAGAAATTCAGCGCGCGAAATTAGGGGGCATGCCTACCATCGTCAAGGAACCGGATCGTTCCAACGATTACCCGCATTGTCCCAGCGGCGCGGGGATTTTTACAGACGGATGCGCAGCCAGTTCGCGATTTCGCCAATGATACCGCGGCGGAAGAGCAACACGCAGAGCACGAAAATCGCACCCTGAATGACCGGCACCCATTGGCCCGGCTGCACCGCCACCGCGAACCCAAACAGGTTGAACGAAATATCGCCCGCCGAGGCGAGATAATTCTGCATGGTGATGATGACCGCGGCCCCCAGGGCCGGACCGAACACGGTGCCAAGACCACCGACGAGCGTCATCAGCACGACTTCGCCGGACATCGTCCAGTCCACGTCAGTCAGCGATGCAAGCTGGAACACGATTGCCTTGGTTGCGCCGGCAACCCCGGTCAGCATCGCCGAAAGCACGAAAGCGACGAGCTTGTAGCGGTCGGTCTTGTAGCCCAGCGAGATCGCGCGCTGTTCGTTCTCGCGGATCGCCTTCAGCACTTCACCGAACGGCGAATAGATGATCCGGTAAATAAGCAGGAAGCAGGCCAGAAAGATCACGAGCACTGTGAAGTACATGGTCATGATCTTGGACAGATCGAAGATCCCGAACAGCACGCCGCGCGGCACCGCCTGAATACCATCTTCGCCGCCGGTGAAGGGCGCCTGCAGTGCGAAGAAAAACATCATCTGCGCAAGCGCGAGCGTGATCATCGCGAAATAAATGCCCTGCCGCCGGATGGCGAGCGAGCCCGCAACCAGGCCCAGAACGGCGGCAACGGCAACGCCGCTCAGAATGGCGAGTTCCGGCGGGAGGCCCCAGACTTTCGCCGCATGTGCGCTGACATAACTCGACCAGCCGAAAAACAGCGCGTGACCGAACGACAACAGACCGACATAGCCGAGCAGAAGATTGAAGGCGCAGGCAAACAGCGCAAAGCAGAGCACCTTCATCAGAAAGACCGGATAGATGAAAAGCGGCGCGACCATGAGGAACGCCACCATCAACACGAAGGCGATCAGTTCGCTCTTCGCAACGCGCGACTGCGAGGCCGCGATCGCAACTGCACCCGTATCGCCCGCCATTTTATGCCGTCCGTCCGAACAGTCCCGCCGGACGCACCAGCAGAACGATGACCATGATTACGAAAATTACCGTGTTCGACGCCTGCGGAAAGAAGACTTTCGTCAGACCTTCGATAATGCCGAGCGAGAAGCCGGTCACGATCGCGCCCATGATCGATCCCATGCCACCGATCACGACAACCGCGAAGACCACGATGATCAGACTCGCACCCATCTGCGGACTCACGTTGTAGATGGGGGCTGCCATCACGCCAGCGAGCGCCGCAAGCCCGACGCCGAAGCCGTAAGTCAACGTGATCATGCGCGGCACGTTGATGCCGAAGGCCCGAACCAGCGTGGGGTTCTCGGTGGCGGCGCGCAGATAAGCGCCAAGCCGCGTCTTCTCGATCACGAACCAGGTGCCGAGGCAGACGATCAGCGAACAGATGATCACCCAGGCACGATATTTCGGCAGATACATGAAACCGAGATTGTAACCGCCGGTCAGCAGTTGCGGCGGGCTGTAGGGAATGCCCGACGAGCCGAAATAGCGCCGGAAGATTCCCTCGAGCATCAGCGCAATGCCGAAGGTGAGCAACAGACCGTAAAGATGGTCGAGCTTGTAAAGATGCTTGAGGAGCACGCGCTCCAGCACGATGCCGAATGCGCCGACGATGATCGGCGCGATGATCAGCGCGAGCCAGTAATTGATCCCGGCAAGCTGCAGAAGAAAATAGGCGCAGAACGCGCCGAGCATGTACTGCGCGCCGTGCGAGAAATTGATGATGTTCAGCATCCCGAAGATGACGGCCAGTCCGAGACTGAGCAGCGCGTAGAACGAACCGTT
>CAUJKG010000136.1 GCA_963205465.1 Pseudomonadota bacterium
GCTGAGAAAAATTGCAGGACCCCGACCAGTCCGAGCTGCGCCAGCGCCAGCGCCACGCAGGCGCCGTCCATTCCGAAGCGGAGGGCCGACAGCACGATCGGCAGGAACAAAAGATAGAAGAACTTGACGCCATTCTTCTCACCGGTTGCAGCGATCACCCAGAGCGAGCCCGCGATCAGCGCCACATAAACCGCGATTTCCAGAGCGAGGGCGCGTGAAAATGCCGGCAGCGGATGCTTGTGCAAGACGCGAAGCATGAGCGGCGTCACGACCGCAATACCGATGGTATCGCCGACCAGAAGCGGCACCAGTGCGATGAGGGCGTCGGTCCAGTCGAGATCGGGTTCGAGGATGAGGAGAACCGAAAGGAGCAGCGTCGCCAGCACCGCCCCGAGCAAGCCCACGCCCAACAGCGCAATGACATCCCGGAACTGCTTGAGCGTCACGTCGAGCCTGAAATGACGGCGCGCGAGCCACGTCGCGCCCGCATAGACGAGGGTAATGATGGCGGCGATGCCGAGAATGGTTGGCCATTGCAGGTTCGTTTTCAGCACCAGCGTTTCGGCGATAACGATCCCGACGAACAGCACGACGGCGTAGAGGGGCCCTGCGAAAAGCATCAGCGCGAAGACGACGCCAAGGCCGGGATTCCATGGCGTGATCGGCACGCCTTTGTACTCATGAATGAAGCTCAGCCACTCGAGCGCGACGTAAAGCAGAAGAAAGCCGACGACGAGCGGCACCCGGAGTCGCATGTCGCTGCCCCGTGCGCTTGCGGAGAGGCTCGGTGCAGGCATGTCCGAGCTGCTCATGCCGTCCGCCCCAATGGCCGCCTAGGGGACCGATCAAGTATCTGGGCGCGAAGAAGTTTGTACCTTTTCATGGCTACAGTAGTATCACGGAGCGTGAAGCCGCGCGAAGACGCGGTGCGATAGAGGAGGCAGCCCGTTGGCCAAGTTTTTGCTCGCGATCGATCAGGGGACGACCTCGTCGCGCGCCATCGTCTTCCGTCAGGACCTGTCCATCGCAGCCGTCGGCCAGCAGGAATTTCCGCAGCATTTTCCGGCCTCGGGTTGGGTGGAGCACGAGCCGGACGATCTGCTGCACTCGACGCTGGCTGTTTGCCGCGCGGCGATGAAGCAAGCGGGTGTGACCGCCAAGGACGTCATCGCCATCGGGATCACAAACCAGCGCGAAACCACGGTGGTATGGGATCGTAAAACCGGCAAGTCGATCCACCGCGCGATTGTCTGGCAGGACCGCCGTACCGGCGAGCGTTGCGAGCAGTTGAAGAAAGACGGTCTTGAAAAAACGGTCACCGCGAAAACCGGCCTTTTGCTCGATCCTTATTTCTCTGGAACCAAGCTTGCGTGGATCCTGGACAATGTTCCCGGCGCGCGCGGGCGTGCGGAACGCGGCGAACTCGCCTTCGGTACGGTGGATTGCTTCCTGTTGTGGCATCTGACCGGCGGCAAGGTCCACGCAACGGACGCAACCAATGCGTCCCGCACACTGCTGTTCGATATTCATCGCGGCGCGTGGGACGATGAACTCTTGAGGTTGTTCAACGTTCCCCGGGCCGTGCTTCCGGATGTGCGCGACTGCGCAGCCGATTACGGCACGACCGCTCCTGATTTGTTCGGTGGGGAAATCGCGGTCCGCGGCATTGCCGGCGACCAGCAGGCAGCAACGGTGGGGCAGGCGTGTTTCAATCCCGGTATGATGAAGTCCACTTACGGCACGGGCTGTTTCGCGCTGCTCAATACTGGCGAGACGGCGGTCGCTTCGAAAAACCGCTTGCTTACGACGATTGCCTATCAGTTGGACGGCAAGCGGACCTACGCGCTGGAAGGCTCGATTTTCATCGCCGGTGCGGCAGTGCAATGGCTGCGCGACGGTCTCGGCATCGTAAAGCAAGCATCCGAAACCGGTCCGCTCGCGGAAGCCGCTGACGAGAGTCAGGAGGTTTATCTTGTGCCTGCTTTCGTTGGCTTGGGCGCGCCGTATTGGAATTCCGAAGTACGCGGCGCCATGTTCGGCCTTACCCGCAACAGCGGGCCGAAAGAATTCGCGCGCGCGGCGCTGGAAAGCGTTTGCTACCAGACCGCTGATCTTCTCGAAGCCATGCAGGCGGACTGGCCGCAGGCGGCCGGTGCCGAGACGGTGCTCCGCGTCGATGGTGGAATGGTCGTCTCCGATTGGACCATGCAGCGGCTTGCGGATTTGCTTGCGGCTCCCGTTGACCGTCCGATCGTGAAAGAAACGACCGCCATGGGGGCGGCCTATCTCGCCGGACTTGCGTCGGGCGTGCTGCCGCCGCCGGCCCAGTTCGGCGACAACTGGCGGCTGGAACGGCGCTTCGCGCCGCATATGGATACCGCGACGCGGGACAGAAAACTGTCGGGCTGGAAAAAGTCGGTAAGTAGCCTGCTCGCTAGCGCGTGAGACTTGCGGATTTCAGGACGTCGTATGAAATGGCGTGGCTCTCGTTGCCCGTGAAAAGAAACAACTAAGGTAGAAGGCCAAGTCAATGGAATTGCAGCGGAACGAATTCAAGCACGCGATTGCAGCCGGAAAGCTCCAGATCGGACTCTGGAATAGTCTGTGCAGCAATATCGTCACGGAAATTGTCTGCTATAGCGGTTTCGACTGGCTATTGCTCGACACCGAGCATTCCCCGAACGAATTGCCTGCGGTGATGGCGCAGCTGCAGTCGGTGCAGCGCGGTACGGCGACACCGATCGTTCGTCCGGCCTGGAACGACACAGTGCTGATCAAGCGCCTTCTCGACATCGGCGCGCAATCGATTCTCGTGCCGTTTGTTCAGAACGCGGAAGAGGCAAAGCGCGCCGTCGCCGCCACGCGCTATCCGCCGGAAGGTGTCCGCGGGATCACGGGAAGCGGCCGTGCCAGCCGCTACGGGCGCACCAAGGATTATTTGAAGAAGGCGAATTCGGAAATTTGCCTGCTTGTGCAAACCGAGACGCGCGAGTCGCTGGAGCAGTTAGAAGCGATTGCGAGCGTTGAGGGCGTCGATGGTGTATTTGTCGGGCCGGCTGATCTCTCGGCTTCGTTTGGCTATATCGGCAACCCGCAGCATCCCGAAGTGCAAAAGGCGATCGAGGACGTCGCGAAGCGGCTGAAGAAACTCGGCAAGCCCGCGGGCATCCTGACCCCGGTGATCGAAGAAGCGCAGCGCTATATCGAGTGGGGATACACTTTCGTTGCGGTCGGCTCCGATCTGGGTCTGCTCGCCAAAGGTGCGGATACGCTCGCCGCTCATTTCAAACAGAATAAATAGACCGCTCACGGGGAAACGCATGGGCAAGGCAAGGCTGGAAGGCAAACGCGCGATTGTCACCGGAGCGGGCAGCGGGATCGGCCGCGCGTCGGCGCGCCTCTTCGCGGCCGAAGGCGCGTCAGTTCTTGCGGTGGACAAGACAAAAGCCGCGGTCGAGGAAACCGCGGCGCTGATCGCACAAGACGGCAATAGAGCGATTGCGATGGCGGCCGAAGCCGGCAACGAAGCCGAGGTAAAGAGTTACGTTGCGAAAGCATTGAGCGAATTCGGCGGTATTGACGTGATGTATGCCAATGCCGGCATTAGCGGCGGTCTGGTTCCGCTTTGGGAACAGTCTGTCGAGATGTGGCAGGAAATTCTGCGCGTGAACCTCATCGGTCCATTCCTCGCGATCCAGAATATCGCGCCGCTGATGGTTAAGCAGGGCAAGGGCTCGATTGTCTGCACCGCATCGGTCGCGGGCCTTCGCGCCAATGCGGGTGGCCACCCTTACAGCGCTAGCAAAGCCGGCGTGATCAGCCTTGTGCAGACCACCGCGAGTTCGCTTTCGGGCACGGGCGTGCGTATCAACGCCATCTGCCCCGGTCTGATCGAGACCGGCATGACCAAGCCGATCTTCGATTATGCCGCGGGCAGAGGCACGACCCAGAAACTCGGCCAGATCAATCCGATGCAGCGCCATGGCAATCCGGAAGAGATTGCCGCCATGGCGCTTTTCCTGGCGAGCGACGACGCGTCTTACGTGAACGGTCAGGCGATGGCGGTCGACGGCGGCCTTTCGAGCACGCATCCTTTC
>CAUJKG010000137.1 GCA_963205465.1 Pseudomonadota bacterium
TTACAACGCAATCGAATGGCTCTCGGTGAACTGGAGTCTGTCGCCGTTCGGCCCGCCTTATGTCTATCTGCTGGTCTGCATCGCCTTCATCTGGGCTTCGCTTGGTATTCGTGAGCGTGTGACGCGGCACGTCACCTTCGCACTGGTTTCGTCCGGGACGCTCTATGCGCTGGCGCTGGTCGTGATCGGCATTGCGCACGAATATCGCTACATCTACTGGACCATGCTTTGCGCGCTGATCGCAACGCCGGTGATCGTGGCTCGCGTAGTTATGCGCCGCGATCTGTCTGCAGCACTGCGCTTCGGGCCGCTCGCCTTGATCGCAGGCGTGATCCTGTTTCGCGAAATCATGGTTCGCGTCGTGTTATGAGGGTGCAATGAGCGTTTCGCGCTACGTCATGTTCGCGGGCTACAATGCCTGGGCGAACGAGCGGATTTACAACGCCGCCGAGAAACTCACCGCGGAGGAATACCGGGCCGACCGCGGCGCATTCTTCAAGTCGGTGCACGGCACGCTCAATCATATTCTGGTCGCCGACCGCATCTGGATGAAACGTTTCACCGGACAGGGCGACGCGCCGAACCGGCTCGATGCCATTCTTCACGAAGACCTTGTCTCGCTTCGCGCCGCGCGCGACCGCGAAGACGCGCGGATCGAAGCCTATATCGGTCAGCTGACCGAGGACGAGCTTGCGTCCACGTTCACCTACACAACCATCACCAACCCGAAGCAGGTGACCCAGCCGCTCTCGCCTGCGCTCGATCATTTCTTCAATCACCAGACTCATCATCGCGGGCAAGCCCACGCGATTCTGACCGGCTTACGCGCGAGAGACTTCGCTCCTTCGCTGGATCTGGTCCTCTACCAGAGAGAAACCGGCGCGGCAGGACTGAAAACTAACTAACCAATTGATATTATTAGAATAACTCAGTTCATTACGCTCTCTTTACGGCCTCCCGCAGCGCGTCATTCAACGGTGGAGTGTGGTATTCTGGCACTAGCGCTCGCCCTCGCCGCCCAATAATTATCCACCCATCGTGGCCTGCCGCCCTTGGCAGGCCCTTGGGGTTTTCAACGATGAAGAAGATTGGTTTCCTCGCCGCGGCGCTGTTCGCGCTCGGCTTCACGGTCTCTGCAAACGCAGCCGACATCCCGGTTCGCGGCCCGGTCTACAAGGCCGCCCCCGCTGCGGTGTTCAACTGGACCGGTTTCTATGTCGGCGGTCACGTCGGCTACGGCTGGGCTGAAGATAGCGCCAACGTCAAAGCTGACGGTTTCCTCGGCGGCGTTCAGGCTGGTTACAACTGGCAGCTCTCGCCGAATTTCGTGTTCGGTGTAGAGGCTGACATCGCCTGGACCGGCGTCGAAAGCGCTGCCAACGTCAAGCTGGACTATGTGGCAACGATCCGCGCCCGCCTCGGCTATGCGGTCAACAACGTGATGTTCTACGGCACCGGCGGTTACGCCCGCACCGAACTCTCGACCAACAATTCGGCCGACGGCTACGCTCTCGGCGTCGGCCTCGAGTGGGCTTTCAGCCGCAACTGGTCGGCGAAGGTTGAATACATGTATCACAACTTCGATTTCGCCGCCGGCGACGTCGATCTGTCGACCGTCAAGTTCGGCGTGAACTATCGCTTCTGATCGGTCGAATATCTCGAACGGAAAACCCCGGCCGTCGCGCCGGGGTTTTTTGTTGCCCGCTTGCAACAATCACGCAATCTTTTCACGCTTTAACCGGTGATTAACCCGAGGCTAACAGCGCATTAACCATACGTCGCTACCTTTGCCCCCAGTTTGATTTTTCCATTCGCTCTAGGGGGCTACTTTGAAAAAGATTCTCTCGCTCTGCGTCGCGTTTGCGGCACTGGCCATCGCGCATCCGGCGCAGTCCGCCGACATGCCGGTTCGCGGACCGATCTACAAATATGCTCCGGCCCCTGCTCCGGTATTCAACTGGACTGGTTTCTATCTCGGCGCGCATGGCGGCTACGGCTTCGGCGATTTCCTCGGCAACGACATCGACGGTTTCACCGGCGGCCTTCAGCTCGGTTACAACTGGCAGTTCTCGCCGAATATCGTGTTCGGCCTCGAGGCCGACATCACGTTGAGCGACGTGAACGGCACGGCCTTCGGCTTCCCCTATCATATCGATTATCTCAGCACGGCGCGCGCCCGCGTCGGCTACGCCTGGGATCGCACGATGCTGTTCGGCACCGGCGGCGTCGCGTTCACCCGCGCCTCCCTCGGCGGCATTCACGGCACCGATACCGGCTGGACGCTGGGCGCCGGTCTCGAGTGGGCTTTCTCCCACGGATGGTCCGCGAAAGCCGAATACGCCTATTACAATTTCGAGAACAACATCGATCTCTCGATGGTCAAGTTCGGCGTGAACTACCGCTTCGGCTCGGTCTGGTAAGCGCGCTCCAAAGCCACCAAAAACATGAAGCCCCGGACGGAAGTCCGGGGCTTTTTGCTTTCAGAGACTTGTTGATTGCGGCGGCTTTCACCACGCCAGCTATAGTTAAACCTTCTGCTGCCAGCGGCCGGCATCGTCCTGCTGCCAGTAGGTCACGCTGTGACCCGCAGCCTGCGAGCGCTTCCACTGCACGCGCGCGTTGTCGACGGCGTCGGGATCGTTGCCGTCGAAGAGATGGATCGCGCGCTCGTAACCTTCGAGGTTTTCGCTGCTCGCCCCTTCCACGAAGAAGCGCACCTTCGCAGCATTGGCATTCGCATCCGATGTCGTGAGCAGCACCGACTGCTCCGGCGCATTCGAATCCCGTTCGGTGCCGTGTGGAAGAAACGAGTCATCGCGCCACGTCCACAGATGCTGATCGAGCGCAACCGCGCGCTCGTCGGTCTGCGTTTGCACCACGCAACGCCAGCCGCGCTCGAGGCACTTCTCCAGAAGCTGGGGAAGCACCTTTTCGAGCGGCTGGTTTTGCAGGTGATAGAAATAAACGTCGGTCACGGGGCGGTTTTATTTCTCGTAGTGCGCGGCGATGAGCTCGTTGAGCAGACGCACGCCCCAGCCCGGACCCCAGCTGTCGCCGATCTCCGTGTTGTGCGCGGCCATGCCGGTGCCGGCGATGTCGAGATGCGCCCACGGCGTCTTGCCGATGTAGCGTTGCAGGAACTGCGCGGCGGTGGTCGAACCGGCATAGCGTCCGCCGGTATTTTTCATGTCGGCGAATTTGGAATCGATCATCTTATCGTAGGCGGGGCCGAGCGGCATGCGCCACACGGTTTCGCCCGTCACCTTGCCGGCTTCGATCAGACGATCGGCAAGCTTGTCGTCGTTCGAGAACAGGCCGGCGTGCTCCTGCCCGAGCGCAACCAGGATCGCTCCGGTGAGCGTGGCGAGGTCGATGATCAGCTTCGGCTTGAAACGCTCGTTGGTGTAGGCGAGCGCATCGCACAGCACGAGCCGCCCTTCCGCGTCGGTGTTGATCACCTCGATGGTCTGGCCCGAATAGGATTTCAGAATATCGCCGGGACGATAGGCTTTTCCGTCCGGCATGTTCTCGACGATCCCGATCACGCCGATCACGTTCGCCTTGGCTTTACGCGCGGCAAGCGCATGCATCAGGCCGGTGACGCAGGCAGCACCCGCCATATCGCCTTTCATATCCTCCATGCCCGCCGCCGGCTTGATCGAAATGCCGCCGGTGTCGAAGCAGACCCCCTTGCCGACGATCGCGACCGGCGTATCGGATTTCTTCTTCGCACCGTTCCAGCGCATCACCACGAGACGGCTCTCGCGCTCCGAACCCTGACCGACCGCGAGCAGCGCATTCATGCCGAGCTTCTTCATCGCGGGCTCGTCGAGCACCTCGATCTGCACGCCGAGCTTCTTCAACTCGCTCGCGCGGCGGGCGAATTCGGCCGGGAACAGCACGTTCGGCGGTTCGTTGACGAGTTCGCGCGCGAGCAAGATGCCGTCGCCGATGCCATTCGCGTCGCTCCACGCCTTGCGGCCGGCCGCGACATCCGCCACCGCGATCTTGATCTGCGGTGCGGGGGTGCCTTTGGCATCGTCGCCGTCGGTTTTCTTCTTGGTTTTGTAGCGGTCGAACTTGTAGGCACGAAGCTTGATGCCGAGCGCGACCTTGGCCGCGTCCTCCGGCGAGAGTTTCCCACTGGGAAGTTCGGCCAATACCGTCACATTCCGGGCTCCTGCCGGTATCCGGCCACCGATCGTGCCGCCGAGTTTCAGCCAATGCTCGGCATTCATGTCCTTGGGATTGCCGATTCCTACAACCAGGACGTGTTCGAGGTTCATTCCAGCCGGCGCGGTCAGGTTCAAAACCTTGTTCCGGGCCCCCTTGAATTTCTCGATTTTGGCGATCCGTTCGACGAGATTTCCGGTCGGCTTCAGGCGGTCTTTGGAGACCGGTCCGAATGCTAAGTTTTCGTCGGTAATCACTACCATTGTACCGCTAACGGCGGTATTTAGTTCTGCAATCGAGATCTTGGGGGTTTCGGCCATGTCTGGAGTCCGTTAAGGGATTGATGCGACAGTAATAACCGAGGATTCCCAAGGGAGCGAGTGCCCCCTTGAAGCCTCAATTTCCGGGCAGTTTCCGCCGGTGAATTTAGTAGGGGGCGGTCTTCGATTCTGGGAGAGGAATCGAAGCTGAGAGTAACGGCGCGAATGGGGCGGCTCGACCGGTATTTATTTTCGAATGCGGCCATCGCGTTTCTCGCGGTGCTCGGCAGCCTGACCACGATGGTCTGGCTGACGCAAGTGCTGCGCCGGTTCGATCTGCTCGCAACGCAAGGCCAGTCGCTGTTCGTGTTCCTGAACGTCACCGCGCTTGCACTGCCGATGCTGATGCTGGTGATCGCACCGATCGCGCTGTTCATCGCGATCCTGTTCACGTTGAACCGCCTCTCCGCCGATTCCGAACTCATCGTCATGAGCGCTGCCGGTGTCAGCCGCTGGCGCATTTTCCGTCCGCTCCTCGTGCTGACGCTGATCGTGGCCACCCTTTCCATGCTGGTCAGCGCCGAAGTAGGACCATGGACGCTGCGCACGCTACGCGAACAGATCGCCCGCGTGAACGCTGATATCGTTTCGAACGTCGCCGTGCCGGGGCGGTTCCTGTCGCTCGAAAAGGGCCTGACCTTCCACGTGCGCGAGCGCGGGCCGAACGGGCTCATGATGGGCATCTTCGTGCACGATGCCCGCAACCCGGACAACGAAACAACCTACATCGCCGAGCGCGGACGCATCGCGCAGAACGAAAAGGCCGCCTATCTCATTCTCGACCAAGGCGTGATGCAGCGCCGTCAGAACGTCAACAAGGCGCCCAGCTTCGTCGAATTCCAGCGTTACGCCTTCGATCTGTCGCAGCTTACGCCGAACCAGAACGTGCTGTATCGCGCGACCGACCGCACGCTCTACGATCTCATCACCGCGGACGAGCGCGACGCGATGTACAAGCAGGATCCCGGCCGCTTCCGTGCAGAGTTGCACAAGCGCCTCTCCTCGCCGCTGTTTCCGATCGCCGCCTTCGTGATCGCGTTCGCGTTTCTCGGACAGGCGCGCACCACGCGCCAGAGCCGCGGCCTTGCCGTGGGGGGCGCCGCCGCGGCGTTCGCACTCGTTGAAATCCTGGGGTTCGGCACGCAGGGCTTCATCGCGAAAAACGCTTCGCTAACCTGGATATCCTATTTCGTGCCGCTCGCAGGCATCCTCTTCGGCATGCTGATCATTTCCGGCATCTTGCAACTCAAGGTGCCGAACTTCCTCCAACGCATCGCGGATGCCGTCGCGGCACGCTTTGAGAGACTGCAGACGGCATAGCATCATGATCGCTTTCGGCATGTTAGGTCGCTATTTCGGCCGCCGTTTTCTGACGGCGGTCGCGGTTGCGTTTCTGACGTGCGTCGCGCTGATCGCAGTGGTCGATTTCTTCGAACTCACGCGCCGCGTGGGCGACCGTCCCGACAGCTCGGTCATGCAAATCGGCTATCTCGTGCTGTTGCGCCTGCCCTCCTTCACCGAGCAGATGCTGCCTTTCGCGACGCTGATCGGTGCGATGTCCGCCTTCCTCGCGCTCTCGCGCCGTCTGGAATTCGTGGTCGCGCGCGCCTCCGGCATGTCGGCCTGGCAGTTCATCGGCAGCGCGGTCGCGCTTGCCTTCGTGCTCGGCATTCTTGCCACCACCGTCTATAACCCGCTGTCCGCGGCGATGAAGGAAAACGCCGAACGGATCGAGAGCGAATTGCTCGCCGCGCGCGCTGCAGCGATCGGCTGGTCGCAGGAAAAAGCACCCGGCAACATCTGGGTTCGTCAGCGCAACGATGACGGTCAGGCCATCATCAACGCGCAGACGGCAAGCAATCAGGGCCGCCTGCTCACCGGCGTTCGCATCTTCAGCTTCGACAAAGCCGGCGAATTCCTGGAACGCATCGAAGCCAAAAGCGCGGCACTCGAAACCGGCGCATGGAAATTGACCGATGCGCAAATCTTCTCGCCCAAGGTCGGGCCACGCTCCTTCGCGACGCATCGCATCCCGACTTCGCTGACGCCCGATCAGGTGCGCGGCACTTTCTCGAACGCCGTCGCGCTCTCGTTTTGGGAACTGCCCGGCGCCATCGAACTGGTGCGGGCCGCGGGAATTTCCGCTGCACGCTACGAAATTCAATATCAGTTGCTGCTTGCACGGCCGCTCCTGCTCGCAACCATGGTGCTGATCGCCGCGGCGGTGAGCCTGCGCGTCTTCCGCCTCGGCGGCGTAGGCAAGATGGTGACGATCGGCGTGCTCTCCGGCTTCGGGCTCTATGTCGCGCAACAGCTTTCCGAACAGCTCGGCGAAGGCGGCTTCCTGCATCCGGTGGTTGCCGGCTGGCTTCCGATCGTGTGCGCCGGAATGATCGGCTGCACGATCCTGCTCAATCAGGAAGACGGCTAGATGCTGAAATTCATCGCCGCCACCCTGAACGAAAGACCGGTCCGGCGCGTGCAACGCGCCGCCTTCACGCTTGCCTGCGTGACGCTCGGCTTTGCTTTCGCAAGCGTTGCCTTCGCGCAATCGCTGCCACGTTCGCAAAGCGCGGAGCCCACGCTCACCAACCGCTTCGTGGGCCAGAAGGCCAAGCGCGATCCCAACGCCAAGATGCTCGTTACCGCCAACGAGATGATCTACGACACCAAGAACAACAGGGTTCATGCGGTCGGCGGCGTCCAGATCTATCACGATGGCGCCGTGCTCGAAGCCGACAAGGTCACCTATGACCGCGTGACGAACAAGATGTTCGCCGAAGGCAACGTGCGTTATCGCGCCAAGGACGGCAACATCATCCACGCCAACACGCTGGAGATGACGCAGGACTTCCGCGAAGCTTTCGTCAATTCGATGCTCGTCGAAACGCCGCAGCGTACCCGCTTCGCCGCGGCGCGCGCGGACCGCACCGAAGGCAACATCACGGTATTCTCGAACGGCGTTTACACCGCCTGCGAACCTTGCCGCGACAATCCGAAGAAGCCGCCGCTCTGGCAGGTCAAGGCCACCAAGATCATTCACAACGAAGGCGAGCGCACGGTCTATTATGAGGACGCCACGATCGAGCTGTTCGGAATACCGGTAGGATACCTGCCCTATTTCTATCATCCCGATCCGACCGTGAAGCGTCAGTCCGGCTTCCTGCCGCCGCATGTCTATTCGAACCGCCGCACCGGCTTCGGATTCGAAATGCCCTATTTCTGGTCGATCCGCCCGAACATGGATGCGACCGTGTCGGTCACGCCTTTCGTCAATCAGGGCGTCATGGTGAAAGGCGAATTCCGCCACCGGCTTGAAAACGGCGCATATCAAATTCGCGCCGCCGGCATCAATCAGGCCAATCCGCAGGAATTCTCCGGCCTGTCCGGCAACCGCGACTTCCGCGGCATGATCGAGGCGCAGGGCGAGTTCAACATCAACAAGCGCTGGCTCTGGGGCTTTGACGGCGCCGCCCTGACCGATCGCGCTTTCTTGAGCGATTATCATATCGCCCGGCATGGCCTTACCGAGCGCACCTCGCAGATTTATCTGACCGGCCAGTCCGGGCGGAATTACTTCGACGTGCGCGCCCTGCACTTCTTCGGTCTGTCGGAACTCGACAACAACAACCAGTTGCCGATCGTTCATCCGGTGCTCGATTACTCGTACTTCGTCGGCAAGCCGGTGTTCGGCGGCGAGTTGTCGTTCAAGGTGAATTTCGCCAGCATCTCGCGCGATCAGGCCGAGTTCACGCCGATCCAGAAGCTGGCGACAGCCGACTACGAGAGGACGTCGAGCAACGCCGTCGATATGACCAAGTGCCTGGCGGCCACCGCCACGCCCGCCAACTGTTTCGTCCGCGCCCTACCCGGCGACTACACCCGCCTCTCCGCACAGGTGGACTGGCGCCGCACCATCACCAGCGATGTGACGGGTATCCTGATCACGCCGTTTGCCCGGCTTCGTACCGACATCGCCTCCTACAGCATCAACGCGGGCTCGAATGCTGCGGCCTTCACCAATCTCGCAGGCAACGACGAACTCGTCCGTGCCATGCCGACCGTCGGCTTCGAAGCACGCTGGCCGTTCATCTCGGTGCATTCCTGGGGCACGCAGACGTTGGAGCCGATCGTGCAGGCGATTTTCCGCCCGAACGAAACGCAGATCGGCCGCTTCTGGAACGAAGACGCGCAGAGCCTCGTCTTCGACGACACCAATCTGTTCGCGATCGACAAATACTCGGGCTATGACCGTCTCGAAGGCGGCTCACGCCTGAATTACGGCCTGCAATACACCGCGAACGTCCACCGCTTCGGCATGGTGAATGTGCTGGTCGGCCAGTCGTATCAGATGTTCGGCCAGAACTCTTTCGCGCAGACCGGCTTCACGGATGCCGCCGGCAACGCCGTCGGCCCGACCGCCAATTCCGGACTTGAAGAGCGCGCCTCCGACTATGTCGCACGGATCTACTTCCAGCCGACCGGCCGCTTCTCTTTCATCAACCGCTTCCGCTTCGACAAGGACGATTTCTCGATCCGCCGGCTCGAGGCCGAAGTGCGGTCGAAATGGGATCGCCTGACGCTTTCGACGATCTACGCGCGCTACGAGGCGCAGCCGATGATCGGCTATATCGAGCAGCGCCATGCGGTCTATCAGACCGCGACCTACCAGTTCCACGATTACTGGAGCATCACAGGCGGCATGCGCTACGATATCGAGCGCGGGCGCATCGACCTCGGCACCTTCGGCCTCACCTATGCCGACGAGTGCTTCGCGATTACCGCGACCTATATCGCCGACTACACGAACACGATTACGGCGCAGTCCGTGCACAAATTCCTGCTGCGGGTGAACCTGCGGACGCTGGGTGAAACCGGCTTCAAGCAGAACCTCGGCACCCAGGTCACCAGCACGACGCCCGCGAACAATTAATAGCCGTCCAAATGCCGCCATATGCCTCGGTCATGTTCCGTCTTGGGTGATGTGCGGTAAAATTTCGGAAAGACAGCGAACCAACGCCAGCCATGCCTACGATCCAACGGTCCTATCTCTTTCGCGCTCTGTGTCTTCTCGCGCTTGCAGTTGCAATGCTTGCGGGACCGTCGCGCCCCGCCTCGGCGCAGGTCGCAGCGATCGTCAACGGCGATCCCATTACCGCGCTCGATATCGCCGAGCGCATGAAGCTGCATCGCAGCTCGGGCAAGCCGAACATCTCGCGCCGTGAGGTGCTCGCGGAACTGATCGAATACAAACTCAAGCTGCAGGTCGCCCAGCGCGCGAATATCGACCCCACCGCGGCGGAAGTGAACCGCGCGTTTGCCGGCAGGGCGCAGCGCTCGGGCCGCTCGCCCGATCAGTTCGAGCAGGTTCTGCGGGCCGGCGGCGTCGACCCGACCCGCTTGAAGGCCCGCATCAAGGCCGACCTCGCCTGGCAGGAATATGTGCGGCAGAATTCCGCGAGCGTGATCGTGCGCGACGCCGACCTCGTCGCGGTGATGGCGGCGCGCGGCCAGAATATGCACCTGAAGTCGGTGCAATACACGATGCAGCAGGTGATCTTCGTCGTTCGTCGCGGCGCGCCCGGCGAGGTAAGACAGGCGCGGCTGAAGGAAGCCGAAAGCCTGCGCGCTCGCCTCTCCTCGTGCAATCAGGTGGAGACGCTCGCGCGCGAATATCGTGAAGTCGTGATCAAGCCGCCCGTGCACCGCTTCTCTTCGGATCTGCCCCCGAGCTTGCAGAAGCTGCTGCAAACACTGCCCGACGGCCGCATGACGCCTCCGGAAGTAACCGCGAACGGCATCGAAGTGGTTGCGGTCTGCGAACGCAAGGAAGTGCCGGCTGATATCTCTTCGAACCGCGAATTGCGGAACGAACTGCTGGGGCAACGGCTCCAGGCCTACGAGAAAAGAATTCTCGACAAGATGCGGCAGACTTCGATCATCCGAATTCTCGACAACCGCTGATGCCGCCGCTCGCGCTGACGCTCGGCGAGCCGGCGGGGATCGGTCCCGATCTCACGCTGCAACTCTGGGCCGAGCGCGTCGCGCGAAAGCTGCCGCCCTTCTTTTTCGTCGCCGACCGGGCCTTCGTTGCCGCCCGCGCAGAAGCGCTTTCGCTCGACATCCCGCTTGCCGAATGCGCACCGGAAGAGGCAGCACTGCACTTTGCCGACGCTCTGCCGCTTGTTCCATCCGGTGTGCCTGCAACTGCCGCACCCGGACGCCCCGATCCTTCGAGCGCCGCGGCCGCACGCGCGTCCATCGATGTCGCCGTCCGGCTTACGCAACAAGGAAAAGCCGCGGCAGTGGTGACCAATCCGATTGCAAAGCACGTCATGCAGGCCGGCGGTTTTACGTTTCCGGGACATACCGAATATCTCGCGCATTTAAGCGGCGCGCCCCGGCCGGTCATGCTGATCTGGAGCGAGGAACTCGCCGTAATCCCACTCACGATCCACATTCCGCTGCGCGATGTGCCTGCCGCGATCACGACGGACCTGATCGTCGAAAGCGCCCGCATCACCGCGCGCGACTATCGCGAACGTTTTGGCATTGCGAGCCCGCGGATCGCCGTATGCGGACTCAATCCGCATGCCGGCGAAGAAGGCACCATCGGCCGGGAAGAAATCGAGACTGTCGCGCCCGCGCTGCGTCTGCTGCGTGCCGAAGGGATCGACGCGACGGGCCCGTTTCCCGCCGACAGTCTCTTTCACGCACCAGCACGCAAACGCTACGACGGCGCGCTCGGCGTGTATCACGATCAGGTGGTGGCGCCGGGCAAGGCACTCGCTTTCGACCGCGCGGTCAACGTAACGCTCGGGCTTCCGTTCGTGCGCACCTCGCCCGACCATGGCACCGCTTTCGATCTCGCCGGCACCGGCAAGGCCAACCCTTCCAGCCTGGAGGCCGCGCTTAAACTCGCCGCCCGTCTCGCTGCTGCATGAGCCAGATCGACGATCTCCCGCCGCTCCGCGATGTCATCCGCAAGCATGATCTGCAGGCGAAGAAGTCGCTCGGGCAGAATTTTTTGCTGGATCTGAACCTTACCTCCCGCATCGCGCGCGCCGGCGGATCGCTGGACGACGTCACCGTGATCGAAGTCGGCCCCGGGCCCGGCGGCCTTACCCGCGCGCTGCTTGCCGAAGGTGCGCGGCGCGTGATCGCCATCGAGCGCGATCAGCGCTGCATCGCCGCACTCAAAGAGATTGCCGCGCATTATCCCGGCAAGCTCGAAATCGTCGAGGCCGACGCCTTGCAATTCGATCCGCGCCCGCTCGTGGACGGCGCGAGAACGCGCATCGTCGCGAACCTCCCGTACAATATCGCGACCCCGCTCCTGATCGGATGGCTTACGAGCGAGCCATGGCCGCCGTTTTACGACTCTCTGATCCTGATGTTTCAGCGCGAGGTGGCGCAGCGGATCGTGGCATCGCCCGACGACGATGCTTATGGCCGTCTCAGCGTGCTGGCCGGGTGGCGAACCACCGCGCGGATTCTGTTCGACGTGAACCCCGGCGCTTTCGTGCCCCCACCGAAAGTCACCTCTTCCATCGTGCAGATCGTACCGCACCCCAATCCGCTGCCTTGCGATGCCAGACTGCTCGGCAGGATTACGGCCGCTGCTTTCGGACAGCGGCGCAAGATGCTGCGCCAAAGTCTGCGCTCGCTAGGGCTCGATCCGCTTCCATTGCTTGCGACCGCGGAAATCGAACCGACCCGGCGCGCGGAGGAAATTCCGGTCGAGGGCTTCATCAAACTCGCCAATGCCTTCGCCGCGCAGGCAGGGAAATAATCCATAGGGGCGCCGGTCATCGGCGGAGCCGCCCCCGTTCCCTGATGTGAGCCGCCCGCAAAGCGGCCGCGAACCCTTAGAGTTTGGACTGCAGCTTCTTCGCAAAAGCGACGACGCCAGTGCGGCGGACGCGCTTCATGCGCTCGGCTTGCAGGATCGAATGAATGTCGGCGAAAGCGGCATCGAGATCGTCGTTGATGACGACGTAATCGTATTCGCCCCAGCGCTTCAATTCGTGCTTCGCGGTTTCCAGCCGCTTCTTGATCGTCATCTCGTCTTCGGCTGCGCGGCGGCGAATCCGCCTTTTCATCTCCGCGATCGACGGCGGCAGAATAAAGATGCTGACCACATCGTCGGCGGCCTTTTTGTAAAGCTGACGCGTGCCCTGATAGTCGATATCGAACAGAATATCCTTGCCCTGCGCGATAGCTTTCGCCACCGGCTTCGCGGGCGTGCCGTAATAATTGCCGTGCACTTCGGCCCATTCCAGAAGATCGCCGGCGTCGCGCATCTTCTCGAAGGCTTCGCGCGTCAGAAAATGATAGTGTACCCCCTCGACCTCGCTCGGACGGCGGGCGCGCGTCGTCACCGAGATCGACAGTTCGATATTCTCTTCCTTCTGCACCAGG
>CAUJKG010000138.1 GCA_963205465.1 Pseudomonadota bacterium
ACATGCCTGCCGGCACCAAGGCGCGCGAGGTGAAACAAGCGGCGGTGATCGGCGGCGGCACCATGGGCGGCGGTATCGCCATGTGCTTCGCCAATGCCGGAATACCGGTGACGCTGATCGAGACGACCGAAGAGTTCCTGAACAACGGGCTCACCAAAATCCGCGCAAACTACGAAAACACGGCAAAGCGCGGGGCGCTAAGCGCAGCCGATGTCGAGAAGCGTTTGAACCTCATCAAGGGCGCGGTCGGCCTCGAAGCAACCAAGGACGTGGACATCGTGATCGAAGCGGTGTTCGAGGAGATGGGCCTCAAGAAAGAAATCTTCGGCAAGCTCGACCGGATCGTCCGGCCCGGCACGGTGCTCGCGACCAACACCTCCACGCTCGACGTGAATGAGATCGCAAACGCGACCAACCGGCCGCAGGACGTGGTCGGCATGCACTTCTTCAGTCCCGCGAACGTCATGAAGCTCCTGGAGATCGTGCGCGGAGAGAAAACCGCATTCGACGTGCTGCAAACTGCGATCGCGGTCGCGCGCAAAATCGCGAAAGTGCCGGCCGTGGTCGGCGTCTGTTATGGCTTTGTCGGCAACCGCATGCTGCACAAGCGCGGCGCGCAAGCCGATCAACTGATCCTCGAAGGCGCGTTGCCGCAAGAAGTCGACGCCGTCACCACCGAATTCGGCTTTCCCATGGGCGCCTTTGCGATGAACGACCTCGCCGGCATCGATGTCGGCTGGCGCATCCGCCGCGCGCGCGGCGAGCGCAACGAAGTCGCCGACACGCTCGCCGAAGCCGGGCGCTATGGTCAGAAGACCGGCAAAGGCTTCTATATTTATGAGAAGGGCTCGCGCACTCCGATCCCCGATCCGGAAGTCGAGAAGATCATTCTCGACGCCTCGGCCAGAAAAGGCATCAAGCGCCGCCCGGTCTCGAAGCAGGAAATCGTCGAGCGCCTGATCTACCCGATGATCAACGAAGGCGCGCGGCTTCTCGAGGAAGGCATCGCTTCGCGGCCGGGCGACATCGATGTGATCTGGATCTACGGCTATGGCTGGCCGGTATGGCGCGGCGGGCCGATGCATTACGCCGATACGGTCGGCCTCAAGCATGTTCGCGACCGGCTCGCGCATTATGCGAAGGAAACCGGCGACAAGTCGCTGGAACCCGCGGCGCTCCTGAACAAACTTGCGGACGAAGGCAAAACTTTCGCTTCGCTCGCCAGCGGGATGAAGCAAGCCTCATGATCCTGTCGCGCCCGTATCCTTGGGAGAAATCCTACCCGGCGGGCGCCGACTGGGCGGCACCGGTCCGCACCGGCACGATCAACGAACTCTTTGATCGTGCCGTCGCGGCCTTTGGCGACAACTACGCACTCGAATATCGCGACCGCCGCACGACCTATCGCGAACTCGGCGATCTGGTGTCGCGTGCCGCAAGCGGTCTCCTGCAGCTCGGGGTCAAACCCGGGACGGCGGTCGGGCTTTATCTGCCGAATACGCCGGTGCACCCGATTCTGTTTTTCGCCGTGCTCAAATGCGGCGGACGCGTCGTGCATATGTCGCCGCTCGATGCCGAGCGCGAGCTTGCGCACAAGCTGAAAGATTCCGGCGCGCGCATCATGGTCACGACCAACTTTCCCGGCATGGTCGCGCGAGCGCTGAAGCTCGATGCGGAAGGTTTGCTCGATCACCTTATTATTGGCGACGATGCCGCGTTCGGGCCGGCTCCGATTCCATATGACGCGATACCGGCCAACGGACGCTCCATCACGCTCGAGAACCTGCTCTCGCTTGGCCCGCCACCGGCGCAATGGCCGGAAGTGAAGGAAGACGACATCGCGCTCCTGCAATATACCGGCGGCACCACCGGCCTGCCGAAGGGCGCGATGCTCCTGCATCGCAATCTCACCGCAACCAATTCGCTCTACAAGAACTGGGCGGCGGCGCAGTACGAGCTGAAATCCGGCGAGAAGGTCATCGTCTGCCTGCCGCTGTTTCATATCTATGCCTTGAGCGCCGTCTTCATCCGCGCGATCGATCAGGGCAACGAATGCCTGTTGCGGCCGCGCTTCGATGTCGAGACCACGTTCCGGGACATCGAAGAGAAGAAGGCGAATTATTTCCCCGGCGTGCCGACGATGTGGATCGCGCTGACTTCATCGCCCGATCTTGAGAAGCGCGATCTCTCTTCGCTCTCGATGTGCGCCTCCGGCGGCGCGCCACTCCCCGTCGAAGTGTTCGAGCGCTTCAAGAAGATCACCGGCATCTCGCTCCGCGGCGGCTGGGGCATGACGGAAACCGCGCCGGCGGGAACCAATCTTCCTTATGACGGCGATGCGCCGGCCGGCACCATCGGTCTGCCGCTGCCCGGGATCTATATGGACGTGGTCGCGCTCGACGAGCCCACGCGCCTGCTGCCCTTCGGCGAAACCGGCGAAATCCGCATCAAAGGACCGAACGTCTTCGCGGGCTACTGGAACAAGCCGGAAGAAACCAAAGCCGCCTTCGTCGAGGACGGACACTTTCTTACCGGCGACATCGGAACCATGGACGAGAACGGTTGGCTGTTCCTAGTCGACCGCAAGAAGGACATGATTATCTCCGGCGGCTTCAACGTCTATCCGAGCGTGATCGAGCAGGCGCTGTTCGAACACCCCGATATCGAAGGCGTGATCGTGATCGGCGTGCCGGACGACTATCGCGGCGAAGCCGCCAAAGCCTTCATTAAAATGCGCAAAGACGCGCCGCCGCTGACGCTCGACGCGGTGCGCGCCTTTCTCGCCGACAAAGTCGGCAAGCACGAAATGCCCGCGAGCGTCGAAATTCGCGACGCGCTTCCCATGACATCGGTCGGCAAGCTTTCCAAGAAGGAACTGGTCGAGGAAGAGCGCAAGAAATACCAAGCCATGAAACAACAGAACGCGTCCGCAGCGAGCGGACACGAGCCAACAGTGAGGAAATAAACATGCGTGAGGCAGTCATCGTCTCCACCGCCCGCACTCCGATCGGCAAAGCCTATCGCGGTGCGTTCAACAACACCGAGGGCGCGACCCTCTACGGCCACGCCATCGAACATGCCGTGAAGCGGGCCGGTATCGACGGCGCGGAAGTCGAAGACGTGGTGATGGGTGCCGCGCTCCAGCAGGGCGCAACCGGCGGCAACATCGCGCGCAAGGCGCTGTTGCGTGCGGGGCTGCCGGTCTCGGTCGCCGGCACCACGATCGACCGGCAATGCGCGTCCGGCCTGCAGGCGATCGCGCTGGCCGCGCGTTCGATCATTTACGACGGCGTGGAAATCGCGGTCGGCGGCGGCGGTGAATCGATCAGCTTGGTGCAGAACGAGCACATGAATGCGTTCCATGCGGTCGATCCCGCGCTGGAGAAAATGAAAGGCGACGTTTACATGCCGATGCTGGACACCGCGGAAGTAGTGGCCAAGCGCTACAATATTTCGCGCGAAGCGCAGGACGCGTATTCGCTGGAAAGCCAGCGCCGCACGGCCGCCGCGCAGCAGGGTGGCAAGTTCAAGGAAGAAATCGCGCCGATCGCCACCAAGATGGCGGTGATGGACAAGGCAACCAAGGAAGTCTCCTACAAGGACATCACGCTCTCGCAGGACGAAGGCCCGCGCCCGGAGACGACCGCAGAGGGTCTCGCGGCGCTCAAGCCCGTGCGCGAAGGCGGCTCCATCACCGCCGGTAACGCGAGCCAGTTGTCGGATGGCGCCAGCGCCACCGTCATCATGAGCGCGGAGATGGCGGCGAAGAAGGGACTGAAGCCGCTGGGCATTTTCCGCGGCTTCGTCGCCGCCGGCTGCGAGCCGGACGAGATGGGCATCGGACCGGTATTCGCGATCCCGCGGCTCTTGCAGCGGCACGGCCTCAAGAT
>CAUJKG010000139.1 GCA_963205465.1 Pseudomonadota bacterium
GCGCGCTTGGTACGACCAGCAGCGCGTCGTGATGATCCAGAACCTGATCAACTCCGCGGTCGCGCTGGCGGTTGCCAATATCGCGAAGGAAAAAAATCGCATCGCGATCGTCAACGGCTCCGGCTCGTCGCGTATCACCAACGATGCCTGCACGCCGAACAGCATCCATTATTCCTACGACACCTATGCGCTCGCCAAGGGAACCGGCAGCGCGCTGGTGAAGCAGGGTTTCGACACCTGGTTCTTCCTCACCGCCGACTATGCCTTCGGTCATGCGCTCGAAGCGGATACTGCCGCCTTCGTGAAAGCTTCGAACGGCAAAGTGCTCGGCACCGTGCGCTATCCGATCGACGCCTCCGATCACTCCTCGTTCCTGCTGCAGGCGCAGGCGTCCAATGCCAAGGTCGTCGCGCTGGCCGGCTCGGGCACGACGTTCATCAACGCGGTGAAGTCGGCGCGCGAATTCGGCCTCACGCCGAAGCAGACCCTTGCCGGCATGCTGGTCTGGATCACGGACGTGAAGTCGATGGGCCTCGAACAGGCGCAGGGTCTCGTGCTGACCAACGCCTTCTACTGGGATCGCGATGACGACACGCGCGCCTGGTCGAAGCGTTTCTTTGCCAAGATGAAGCGTATGCCGCACATGGGCGACGCCGGCGATTACTCCTCGACCATTCATTACCTGAAGGCGATCGCGGCAGCCGGCACGACCGATGCAGCGGCCGTCATGAAGAAGATGAAGGAAACACCGGTCAACGACTTCTTCGCCAAGGGTGGCCGTATCCGCGAGGACGGCCGCATGGTCCACGACATGTACGTGTACCAGGTGAAGACGCCGCAGGAATCCAAGTACGAGTGGGATTTTTATAAGCTTTTGGCCGTGATTCCGGCCGCCGAAGCCTATCGCCCGCTTTCGGAAAGCGCCTGCCCGCTGGTCAAGAAGTAAGCAGCGAAACACCGGCCGGCGAGAAGCCGGCCGGTTATTTCTTGCCCTTTAACGGGTCGGGATAGCGCATCACGTATTTCATGCCGCGCGCATGGAGTGGCTCGCGGCATTTGTCGCACACGACAACCGGGTCGAAGTCGTGCTTGCAGTCGAGATGCGTCAGGAGCAGCGGCGGCTCCTCGCGCGAAAACCACTTGTCGCCCCAACGCAACATCGCAATCATCGGCTGATAAAGATCGCGGCCCTTGGCCGTGAAGCGGTATTCGAAGCGCTCCGGAGCATCCTGATACTTGCGGCGCTCGAACACGTCGTCGCGCACCAGCCGGTTGAGCCGGTCGGTAAGAATATTGGGAGCGATTCCGATATTGCTCTGGATTTCGTCGAAGCGCGTGACGCCGAAAAAGCCCTCGCGCATCACCATGAAGCTCCAGTAATCGCCGATGATGCGAAGCGTGCGGGCGACGGAGCATGGCCGGCTTTGCTCGATGCGCGTCGGATCCGACGGGCGTCTTCTGCGTCCGGTGCGCTCGAGCGGGGAGGTTCCGGCGCCCGGCCCGTCGCGATAGCTCACGCGGCTGATCGTAACGGCCTGCCGGCAATGCGAACAGGAGACTTCCGGTTTGCATTCCGCGCCGCATTCAAGGTGGGTGAGCTGCAGCGGCGGCCCTTTCCGGCCTGATTCCCAGTCGTCGCCAAACCGCAGGAACGAGAGAAAGACCGGATAGAGGTCCATCCCCATCTTGGTGAGACGGTATTCGCTGCGGACCGGGCGGTCCGAGTATTGCACTTGCCGCAATAGCCCCTGACTGGTCAGTTTCTTCAGCCGAGTCGCCAGCGTGCCCCGTGGCAACCCCAGCACGGACTGGAAGCTTTCAAACCGCCGCGCGCCGAAAAGACACTCGCGAAGGATCATGAAGGTCCAGCTGTCGCCGAGAAGATCGACGGTCCGGCCCACGGAACAATTGCGTTCGCGGGGTTCGCTCGATGGCGCACGGGACTTTGATGGGGCTTGCGCGTACCCCTTGGACTTCTTCAACGCATTGATCCGCATGCAGACTGCATAGCCGGTTTATGAAACCCTGGCATCCGAAAGCTGAGGCCGGTCCAAAGCTTTATGGCGGCAATCCCAGCTCACTTTAAGCCTGAAAATAAGTATTCCAAAGATAGTCTTTTTATGCAAGTAACAAGGCAGCGGCATGGCTGCCGCCATGGAACATAATACCGTCATTGGAGCGTCACATGGAGTTGGTCTCCGAGCGGCTGATACAGGCTTCGCAGGAAGAGACGTGGCAGGCATTGAATGACGCCGAAATCCTGCGCGTCTCGATTCCCGGCTGCACTGAACTGGTACGAAATTCGGACACGCAATTTGCCGCGAAGGTGACGCTGAAAGTCGGTCCGATCAAAGCGAACTTCGCAGGGAAAGTCGATCTCACCGATATCGATGCGCCAAACGGATATACGCTTGTGGGCGAAGGATCGGGCGGCATCGCCGGATTTGCCAAGGGGCGGGCGATCGTGAAGCTCGAGGCGGCCGGGCCGACGCAGACGCGTCTCATCTACGACGTGAAGGCTGACGTCGGCGGCAAGCTCGCGCAGCTCGGCGCGCGGCTGATCGAGTCAACCTCGAAGAAGCTTGCCGACCAGTTCTTCCAGCGCTTCGATGAAGCCGTAAGCCACCCCGTATCCGCCGAAGCAAAATGAAGCCGCCGGCATTTCAATATCTGCGTCCCAACACGGTATCGGAAGCGCTCGATATGCTCGCGGCCGCCGGCGAAGACGCGAAAATTCTGGCGGGCGGCCAGAGTCTGGTGCCGATGTTGAACTTCCGGCTGCTGAAGCCTTCGGCGCTTATCGACATCAATCGCATCGGTGAACTGGACTTCATCAGCGAAAGCGAAACCGGACTGCGGATCGGCGCGCTCACGCGCCATCGCGTCACCCAGACGTCGCCGCTGATCGCGAAACATTTCCCGGTTCTGACGGCGGCGATGGATCACGTTGCGCATCTTGCCATCCGCAACCGCGGTACGATCGGCGGCAGCCTGTCTCACGCCGATCCCGCGGCGGAGCTGCCGCTGTTGATGACGTTGCTCGATGCCAAGATCAGGCTTGCGTCCAGGAACGGCAGCCGCGAGCTCTCGCCTGCGGAATTTTTCCAGGGCTCTCTGATGACAGCGCTCGAAGAAGGCGAAATCCTCACGGAAGTGGAATTGCCCTATCTGCCGGCGAATACCCGCTGGGGTTTTGAGGAATTCGCGCAGCGCTCCGGCGACTTCGCCATCGTCGCCGCAGCGGTGACGGCCACGCTTTCCGGCGAAAAATGCGATGCCTGCCGCATTGCCGTGATCGGCGGCGAGATGCCAATCAGGGTTCCCGAAGCAGAGGACGCGCTTGCCGGAATAGTGCCCACTGCGGAGCACATTAAAACCGCGGCCACGATCGCGAGCGAAGCAGCGGAGTGGAACGAAGACCTCCACGCCTCGCGCGACTTCCGAAAACAGCTCGTGCAAACGCTGGTTGCGCGCGCGCTGACGGCTGCACTTTCGCCCTCGCGTCCGGTGCACTGATGACGGAAATGCATCACATCAGCGTCCGGATAAATGGTGTTCGGTACGACGGACAGGTCGAGGCACGCATGCTGTTGTCCGACTTTTTGCGCGAGACGCTGCGGATGACCGGAACGCATGTAGGCTGCGAGCATGGCGTTTGCGGCGCCTGCACGATCATTGCCGACGGCCACAGCATCCGCTCATGTTTGATGTTTGCCGTTCAGGCGGATGGCCTTTCGCTGCAAACCGTTGAGGGGCTCGGGAAGGTAAGCGACCTGCATCCTTTGCAGGAATCCTTCCGGGAGCATCACGCGCTTCAATGCGGTTTCTGCACGCCGGGAATGCTGATGACCGGCGTCGATTTCCTCGACAAGCATCCGAATGCGACGGATGAGGAAATTCGCGAAGGGCTCTCGGGAAATATCTGCCGCTGTACCGGCTACGAGCACATCGTCGCCGCCGTCAGAAGTGCCGCCGCGCGCAAGAGGGAAACGATCCGATGAAAATGCATATCCTTTCCGGCGGCCGCTTGCGGATGCGTTCGGGCACCTATTTTGCCGACTCGCCGAAAGAGAAGACCGAAGAGTTTCCCTGCGTCTGCGTTCTCCTGCGGCATCGCAACGGCAACGTGCTGTTCGATACCGGATGCCACCCGGACGTGGAAACGGATGCCGCCGGGCGCTGGGGCGGTGTCGCGAAAGCGATCGTGCCCGTTCATGCGCCGGGTAACGATGTGATCGGCGGTCTCAAGAGCGTGGGCTTGACGCCGGACGACATCGACGTGGTGGTAAATTCGCATCTGCATATGGACCATTGCGGCTGCAACGGCTTCTTCAAGAAGGCGAAGTTTTTCGTTCATGCACGCGAGCTGGAAGTCGCACGCAATCCGGATATGGAAGGCAAGGGCTATTACAAGGCCGACTGGGAGCATCCCATGCCGGTCGAGGCTGTCGAAGGCCAGAAGGATATCTTCGACGACAACCGGATCGTTCTCTTGCCGCTTCCCGGGCACACGCAAGGAACCATGGGCGCGCTGGTCGAACTCGACAAACGCGGCTCTACTTTGCTTGCGGCCGACGCGCTGAGCGTGCAGTCGACGCTGACCACCAACTTCATCCCGCGCAATAACTGGAACAACGATCTGTACCAGAATTCGCTCGACGAAATCCGAAAGCTGCAGGCTTCCGGGACCAGCGTGATTTGCGGTCACGACGAATCCCAGTGGCAGGCGCTGCGCAAGGGTGCGGATTCGTATGACTGAGATGCCGAGACATACCGGTCCCGGCGTGCTCAAGGGCGCGGCTGCGATCGAAGCGAAGCCGAAGCTGATTGGTGCACGCGTGAAGCGCGTCGAGGACCCGCGCCTGCTCACCGGCAAGGGTCGCTATGTCGACGACATCACCCCGAACGGGACGCTCTATATCGCCTTCCGTCGCAGCGAGC
>CAUJKG010000140.1 GCA_963205465.1 Pseudomonadota bacterium
CCGGCGCCGCCGTATTGCTCCGGCAGGGTCGAACCGAGCAGACCGAGCGAGCCCATCTCGGTCATGACCGAGCGGTCGTATTTTTCCTGGAGGAAGGCTTCGGTCACGCGCGGCAGGAGCTTCTCCTGCGCATAGGAACGCGCGGTATCGCGCACCATGCGCTCGTCGTCGGTGAGCTGACTTTCCAGATCGAAAGGATCCTCCCAGTTCGATACGGCGGAGACAGACTTGGCGGCGTCCTTCGCGAGCGGCTTGTTCATGGCGGTTTCCTTGAGAAAGCGCGGGCACTTCGCTGCGCTTTTTACCTTCTCTCTGGCTATAAACCCGGCGCGCGGCCAGCGCCAGCCGGTTCGGGGGTGGTCAGATGCGCGGCGGAACGGCTATGACCACCATGCGGAACCGACACCGACAAGACATGACGCACCAAGACTTGGAGTTTCCACGATGAATCTCGGCCGAATGCTCAAAGCCCGCGCTGCGGAAGGGCGCCCCGTTCGCGTGGGGCTGATCGGAGCGGGCAAGTTCGGCTCGATGTTTCTGGCGCAGGCGCGCACGACGCCGGGATTGCACCTTCTCGGCGTTGCCGATCTTTCCGGCGCACGCGTCCGCGAGGCGCTGAAACGCACCGGCTGGGACGAAGCGCAAATCGCGCAAGATCTTTCCGACGCGCTCAAGAGCGGCAAGACTGCGATCACGGAAGACGCGCTCGCTCTCATCAATGCCGACGGCCTCGACGTGGTGATCGACGTTACCGGCAGCCCGTCCGCCGCGATCCGGCATTGCCTTGCAGCGTTCAAGGCCGGTCGCCACGTCGTCAACGTGACGGTCGAGGCCGATGTGCTCGCAGGTCCCTTGCTGGCAAAACGCGCGGCGGAAGCGGGCGTCGTCTACGCACTCGCCGATGGCGACCAGCCTGCGCTGGTTTGTGAAATGGTGGACTGGGCGGAAGCCTGCGGCTTTCGCGTCGTGTCCGCAGGCAAAGGCACCAAGTACCTGCCCGAATATCCGCAATCGACACCGGATACCGTGTGGAATTACTACGGCCTCACCGCCGAGCAGGCAGCAGCAGCCGGCATGAATTCACAAATGTTCAATTCGTTTCTTGACGGTACGAAGTCGGCAATCGAGATGGCGGCCATTTCGAACGCGACGGGCCTTAAAGCACCGCGCGACGGTCTTGCCTTCCCGCCCTGCGGAGCGGACGAGTTACCGAAGCATCTGATCCCGCGCGCGGCAGGCGGTGTGCTCGAGGAAAGCGGCATCGTCGAAGTCGTTTCGAGCCTGCATCGCGACGGCTCTGCCGTCGAGCGCGATCTGCGTTGGGGCGTCTATGTCGTCTTCGAGGCGGGATCGGACGACGCGCGGGCGGAATATACCCGCCGCTGCTTCGCCGAATACGGCATGATCACGGATAAGTCCGGCCGCTACTCCGCGCTCTATCGTCCCTATCACATGATCGGTCTCGAACTCGGCATTTCAGTCGCCGCCGCCGCCTTGCGCAAGGAGGCCACAGGCACCGCCGACGCTTTCCGCTCGGACGTCGCCGCGGTTGCAAAGCGAAACCTTGCCGCCGGCGAAATGCTCGACGGCGAAGGCGGCTTCACGGTCTATGGCAAGATCATGCGCGCGGGAGACGCCCTTGCAATCGACGCGCTTCCCATCGGCCTCGCCCATAAGGTTGCGCTGAACAAACCGGTTGCCGCGGGCACTGCCGTCAAATGGAGCGACGTCGCGATCGTGGAAGACGATACCGTGAAATTCCGCCGCGAGATGGAACGGCTGTTCGCGCCGGGAAAACCAGCTGCTTAATTATTCCGCGGCGACGATCTTTTCCTGCCCGCCACGGCTCGACGGCGGCACTTCCGGCTCTTTCTCGTTGATCGCGCGAGAAATCTTGCCGTCATACTTGTCGAGATAGAGATAAATCACGGGCGTGATGTAAAGCGTGAGCAACTGCGACATGAGCAGACCGCCGACGACCGCGACGCCAAGCGGCTGACGCAGTTCCGCGCCTTCGCCTGCGCCAAGTGCAATCGGCAGCGTGCCGAAGATCGCAGCCATAGTCGTCATCATGATCGGACGGAAGCGCAACAGCGCGGCCTCGCGGATCGCCTCCGCCGCGGCCATGCCGTGCCGTCTTCGTTCGATCGCAAAGTCGATCATCATGATCGCGTTCTTTTTCACGATGCCGACCAGCAGCACGATACCGATGATCGCGATCACGGAGAGATCCATGCCGAACAGGAGGAGCGTCAAAAGCGCGCCGATGCCCGCCGAAGGCAGGCCGGACAAAATCGTCAGTGGGTGGATGAAACTCTCGTAGAGAATGCCGAGCACGATATAGATCACGAGGATCGCAGTCAGGATCAGGAGCGGCTGGCTGGACAGCGAGTCACGGAACGCCTGCGCGGTACCCTGGAAGCCGGTCGCCACGCTAGCCGGCAGGTTGGAATCCCGTTCGATGCGGTTGATCGCTTCAACCGCTTCGGAAAGCGAGACGCCCGGCGCGAGGTTGAACGAAATCGTGACCGCGGGCTGTTGCTGTTGATGCGCGATCTGCAACGGTCCGACGGTCCGGCGCAGCGTCGCGATCGCATCCAGCGGCACCAGTTGCCCGGTCGCAGCACGAAGATAAGTCTTCGAAAGATCCGACTCGTCGCGCTGGAAGCGGCGCTGCGCCTCCACGATTACCTGGAACTGATTGGTCGAAGTATAGAGCGTCGCAACCTGACGGCTGCCGTACTGACTGTAGAGCACGCTCCGGATTTGGTCGTCGCCGATGCCGAGCGCCCTCGCCTTGTCGGCATCGACATCGATGGTCAACTGAGGATTGGTGATCTGTAAATCCGAGTTGACGTCACGCAGGATGGAAAGCTGCGCGATCTTGTCCTGCAGCTGCGGCGCGATCGTATAGAGCGTATCGGTGTCGGAACTCTGCAGCGTATATTGATACAGCGCGCGGGCGACGGTTCCGCCGACGGAAATATTCTGCACCGGCTGGAAGAATACATTCACGCCGGGCACTTGCGCGACCGTGCGGCGCAGCCGCTGGATGATCTGGTTCGCGCTTTCGCTGCGCTCATGTCTCGGCTTCAGCGAAATGAAGAGACGGCCGGTATTCGTCGTGCGGCTGATGCCCGTGGCGCCCGCGGTCGAAACGACATAGGCGACGTCCTTGTCCTTGCGCACGATCGCCGCGACTTCTTGCTGGCGTTCCGCCATGGCGTCGAAAGAAGTATCGGTCGCCGCCTCGATGGTGCTGGAGATGAAGCCGGTATCCTCGATCGGGAAGAAGCCCTTCGGCACCCAGGTATACAGGCCGATAACCAGCGCAAAGGTGGCAATGGTCACCGCCAGCGTTGCGCGCTGATGCCGCAATACGAAATCGAGCGTGCGCCGATAGAAGTTCAAGGCGGCATCGAACACGCTCTCGGACACGCGCATGAAGCGGCCCGGCTTCTTGGTGTGGTCGACCGGCTTCAACACGCGCGCGCAAAGCATCGGCGTCAGCGTCAGCGAGACGAAGCCGGAAACGAGGATCGCGACCGAGATCGTTACCGCGAATTCGCGGAAGACGCGGCCGACCACGCCGCCCATGAAGAGCACCGGAATG
>CAUJKG010000141.1 GCA_963205465.1 Pseudomonadota bacterium
GTTCGAATCCTAGTCCCCCAACCAGCTCTCCCCATGCCTGGACCGCTTCACGTTCTCTTCCGCTGTCTGATGATCTTCTTCGGCATCCTCGCGGCTGCGCTTGCAGCGGGCACGACGCTGATGCTGGTCGAAACCTCGGGCTTGATGCGTCCCCCCGATATCCCGGAAGGACAGGCGCGTGACGCGTTGTTCGTGCATGTGCTCGTGATTTCAGGCTACGCGATGTTGCTGGGCTTTCTGCCGGCGTTGGTTGCTGGGCTGCTCGCGGAGATCTTTCGCTGGCGCACCATCCTCTATTACGGGATCGTGGGCGGGTTGATCGGCGTCTATTTCCTGTTCGAACCGATCCCCGCCTGGATCAACGTCACGCAGGAAGGACCATCGCTGATTGCCAATGCGGCGAAGGCTTACCCTGCCGCCGGGATCGTGGCGGGAGCAATGTATTGGCTTGTTACCGGATGCAAGGCCGGGTTCATCCGTGATAAAAGCGCAGCGGACCAAGTGACATGACAACCTCTTCAAAACTTCGCTCCGCCGCGATCATCCTCTACGCGACCCTCGCGATGCTTTGGCTCGCGATTCCGCAGAGCGTCACCAATTGGTCGCGCGAGTATCTGCCTGATTTCGTGCAACCTTATGCAACAGGATTTGCGGAAAAAGCAGAAAGCATCGCGAATGCAACCCGCATTCCGCTCCTCTACGAATATGCGCGCGCGGGTTTTCAGGCTGCGACGAAGAGATAGTTTTCAGAACTGGAAGTAGATGAACGGAGGCACCCCATCGGGCGATGCCACCGCGATCAGCCAGATGACGATCACCGGGATGGCTATTTTCACACCAAGCGAGGCGCGGTCGTACCAGGCTTCCACCCGCTCCTGCGCGCGCGCCGGAACAATCTGCGTAAGCGCGCCGAAAACAAACATCAGCGCAACAAGCGGCGTGATCGTAATGGCAAGACTCTGGAACGAGAACATTCCCCGGAAGTAATCAATCGCGGAATCGAAAGTCTGCGAGCGAAAGAAAATCCAGGCAAAGCAGACGAAGTGGAAGGTGACCAGCCAGGCCAGCAGTGGCGGCAGCCGGCGCGCGCCATCTTTTCCGGTGAGGCCGAGCATGCGCTCGACCACCAGTGCCGCACCGTGCATCGCGCCCCAAATGACGAAGTTCCAGCTCGCGCCGTGCCATAGGCCGCCGAGCAGCATCGTCACCATCAACGCGAAATAGGTCCAGGCGATCCCGTAATGGCTGCCCCCGAGCGGCTTGTAGAGATAATCACGAAGCCAGGTCGAAAGCGTGATGTGCCAGCGCCGCCAGAAATCCTGCAAGGAGAAAGCGCGATACGGCTGGTTGAAGTTCTGCGGAAACTGATAGCCGAGCAGATTGGCAATGCCGATGGCGATATCGGTATAGGCGCTGAAATCGCAGTAAATGACCAGCGCATAACCATACATCGCGAGCCACAGATCGGCGCTGGAATAGGCCGAAGGATTCTGAAACGCGCCGTCGACGAAATCTGTCGACAGGTAGTTCGCGACGATCACTTTCTTGAACAGTCCGCCCAGGATCAGAAACACGCTGAAGGCGAGCTGGATATTTTCCGGCTTCGAAACATGGGTCGTCTGATTGAGAAAATCCCTCGCCCGCACGATCGGGCCCGCGACGAGATGCGGGAAGAACGAGATATAGAGCAGAATATCGACCAGCGACTTCGACGGCTTCAGTTCGCGCCGGTACACATCGATCAGGTACGACAGCGCGTGGAAAGTGATGAAAGAGATCGCAACCGGAAGCGCGACCTCAAGAAACGGCAGGTTCGCATGAATGCCGAGGCTCGTGAGCAGATTTGCGAAATTCGCAACGAAGAAGTTGAAATATTTAAAGACGCCGAGCAGCGCGAGGTTGGCGGCGACCCCGAACCACAACAGGAGCTTCCGGGCGCGCCCGTCGGGAAGCGATCCCATCCACAGCGCCAGCAAATAGTTGCCGAGCGAGCTTCCGAACAGGATGAAGAGGTAATTCGGATTCCATGCCGAATAAAAAAGGTAGCTTGCCGCTACCAGAAACCACTTCTTGGGATCGTTGTGGTCGTTAAGAAGCCAGGTTACCGCGAAAACGACCGCGAAGAACGCCGCAAATTCAATGGTTGGAAACAACATTGTCGGACTGGCGCACTCGCTCGATCACCGGCAGCAGAACTTTCAGGAATTGCGCGGCCGTTTGCCGATAACCTTCCATCGTGAAGTGCACGCGGTCCTTGGCGACCAGCGGCGGTGACGTATTCGCCCAGCGGTCCGCACCGCATTCGGCGGGCATGATCGAGGCCCAGTTCCAGTAAACGAGGTTATAACGCTTGGCAATCTGCTCCTGCATGTCGCGCACGCGGTTGAGATTGACCGGCGTCTTCCATTCTCCGCAGTCGCCGTTCTGCCGGGCAGCCTTTGCGGGCGGCGTTTTCCTGTCGTTTTTTTCCGCGTCTTTCTTGGGTGCCCGGGCGCCATCCGGCGGCGCCACCATGACGATCGTGGTCTCCGGCAGCGCGCGGCGGATCTTGTTGATCGCGCGCTCGTAACCCTGCCGGTAGCGCTCGATTTCCAGGGCGTCGTTGAAGCCTTCATTGGTGCCGAAGGCGAGCACGACGATCTGGGGCGCGAGCCGCTTCAACTCGTTTTCGAGAATGACTTCATCGAACTTGTTGACGATATCGACCGTCGCTCCCGGAAAGCCGACGCTGTTATAGGAAAGGCCCGACTGGCGGTTATAGACCGCCACACTCGAGAGATTGACGATCCCCTCGCCTTTGGTGGCGATCGTGATTTCGCGCACGCGATCGGTCGCCGCGCGTTCGGGAAGCAGCTGGATCACCACCGGCTCGCGGGCGTCGCCGGAGAGATTCACCTCCGACTGGAATACGCCATCGAGACGGATTTCGATCGTCCCGCCTTTGGGCTGGCGCAGCGCCTGAATTTCGATGCGGTCGAAATTGAACGCGGTGTCGGATTTGAAACTGATCGTCTCCCCGCCTTCCTTGGCAATCGCGTTGAAGCCCGAGAGCCAGAACTTCGCGACATCGACGCTTTGCTGCAAAGCCTCGTAGCTCCACCCGTCGGACGCGTTGATGCGGAACGCCGAACTGCGCACGCCCATATGCGGGCGGCCCGCGCTCATGTAACCGGCACCGCCATCGCCGTAACGGATCTGCAACTGGCGGCGAAGCTCGCCGGTGAGAAAATCAGCCGCCGTGTGGCTGTCGCCGATCTGCAGGATCGTGATGCTTTTGGGTGCCGCCGCCCGCGCCTTCGGCGGCTGGGTCTTGCGCTGCATTTCGATGGGATCGAGGCTCCGCGGCGGCAGCGTCGGCACCTGCGGCGTCTCCTCGGGCATGGACTCAAACTCGGTGCTCTGCGGAATTTCCGGCTTCGGCGCTTCCACGCGCTGCGGCTTGGCGTCCGGCAACTCGGACCGCGGCTGATACGGCGGTTCGACACGGGTTTGCGTGCGCGGCGGCGCTACCGGCTCGCGCGGCGTATCCGTCAAAATCGCGCCGATGACACCGGCAAAGAAAGCGGCGACGACAGCGGCGAACAGGAAGCTGAGCGGATTTCTCCGCATCCAGAGCTGCATGTCACCCGTTCTTCGTTCGAGACGCGTGAAGCGTCCTGCTCAGTTCGATTTCACGTCGGACTTTGTACCGGGATTCGCCTCGACTTTGGCGGGGCAAAGTTTATCGACGTCGATGCCACGCTGCCGGAGACTTTCGACAATTTTGGGGTAGAGGTACGCCCCCAGCATGTCGTAGCCGGCGGGCGTGAAATGCGTGCCGTCGGGCGCGCGGAGCGCGATCAGGGTGCCGCTCTCGTCGGGGCCGTAGGTCGAGAAAATCTCTTCCGCCTCCGGCTTGATCCGCCACGGCTCCACATAGGTCACCGACGGCTCGTTCAGGGCCTTGATCGCCTCGGCATAAATCGCATTCTTTTCCTTGGCTTCTTTGTCGGCTGCCTTGTCGCGCAATACCGGAACGCCGAGCCAGAGCACGCTCGCCTTCATGGAGGTGGCGTTCTTGACCAGGCGCTCGACGATCGTACGGTAAGTTCCCGGCCATTCGGGCGAGTAGATCTGCGCGTTCTTACCGTCGG
>CAUJKG010000142.1 GCA_963205465.1 Pseudomonadota bacterium
ACAGCAACGAGCAAAGCGAATTCGGCCGCCAGCGAAACGCGCCGCGTTCACGAGACCAGCGTGGCGGAACGAATATATTTCGACGTGTTGCTTTTGCCGGGCTTTCCCGCAGGAAGCGGGGGACTGGTGGAGCCGAGGGGAGTTGAACCCCTGACCTCTGCAGTGCGATTGCAGCGCTCTCCCAACTGAGCTACGGCCCCGGTCCGGCGAGGCGGCATCTAGGGCGGGCGCTCGACGGGTGTCAAGAACGCGTTTTTTGCAGGCCGCGGGAGCGCGTTCTGATGGAATCAGAGCAGGCCTCCAGCTTCTCGTTCGGTCGCGTTTTCTTCACGCGAACCGGTTCCCACTTCGCTCGAAAACGCTCCAAGGCTTTCTTTCGATGGCCGACGCGGCTATCTAGTGGCCCGGATTTCCCTAGGGAGTTGCCCGGATGAACCCGTTGCTCTGGCTCTTGGACACCGTCATCACCCTCTATATCTGGGTGCTGATCGCGTCTGCGGTGCTGTCCTGGCTCGTCGCCTTCAATGTGGTGAACCCCTACAATAACGTGGTCCGCGCGATCTCGGGCACGCTCTATCAGCTCACCGAGCCGCTCCTGCGCCCGATCCGCAACATCCTGCCCAACCTCGGCGGCCTCGATATTTCCCCGGTCATTCTGATTCTAATTCTGATGTTCATCCGCCAGACCGTGTTCTGGCTGGTCACGCGCTAGCCTGCGCCGGCGTCATGCCGCTGCCGTGGCGTGTGATCGAAGGCGGTGTGCTGGTCGATCTGCGGGTAACGCCGAAGAGCAGCCGGGACGAGATCGATGCAGTCGAGCAGCTTTCCGATGGGCAGCCGGTGGTGAAAATCCGCGTGCGAGCCTTGCCCGCTGATGGGCAGGCCAATGACGCGGTGGTCGCGTTGCTCGCGAAAAAGCTGCGGCTGCCGAAGTCCTGCGTTTCACTTGAACGAGGTGGCGCTTCGCGTATGAAAACGCTGCGGCTTTCCGGTGATCCTCAGGTCATCGTGGCGGCGCTGGAAAAGATCACGACGCGGGGCGAAGCGTGAGCGCAAAAATTCTGGACGGCAGAGTTATCGCGGATGAACTCCGCGCACAGGTCGCGGTCGAGGCCGCGCAGATTTCCGCGAAGCTCGGCCGCAAGCCCGGTCTCGTTGCGGTTCTCGTCGGTGACGATCCGGCAAGCCAGGCCTATGTGAAGAGCAAGGGCAAAGCGACCATCGACGCCGGCATGGCTTCGTTCGAACATCGCCTGCCTGAAGGCACATCCGAACAGGAATTGCTTGCGTTGATCGCGAAGCTCAATGCCGACGACACGGTCGACGGCATTCTCGTCCAGTTGCCTTTGCCGGGACAGATCGACACCGCGCGCGTGATCGAAGCGATCGATCCGGCCAAGGATGTCGACGGCTTTCATCCAATGAATGCGGGAAGGCTTGCCACCGGCTTGCCTTCGCTGGTGCCCGGCACGCCGATGGGTTGCATCATCATGGCGAAGAAAGCGCATGCTTCGCTCGCCGGTCTCGATGCGGTCGTCGTCGGCCGTTCCAACATCGTCGGCAAGCCGCTCGCGCAATTGCTGATTGCGGAAAGCGCAACCGTCACGGTCGCGCATTCGAAGACGAAAGATCTCAAGGAAGTCTGCCGCCGCGCGGATTTGCTTTGCGTCGCGATCGGCAAAACGGAATTCGTCAAAGGCGATTGGATCAAGCCGGGCGCGACCGTGATCGATGTCGGCATCAATCGCGTGCCCGGCCCCGATGGCAAGAACAAGCTCGTCGGTGACGTCGCTTATGAAGAAGCCGCGAAGGTCGCCGCATGGATCACGCCGGTTCCGGGTGGCGTCGGGCGCATGACGGTGGCGTGTTTGCTGGTGAACACGCTGCGCGCAGCTGCGGCGCGCGCGGGACTGGAAGCGCCAAAAATCTAATCGTCGTTGATCCTCTTAGTGAGGAGCTGCAGCGTCTCGAACCACGAGCACGATATTCATCCTTCGAGACGCGAACGCTTGCGCGTTCGCTCCTCAGGATGAGGCCGCTACAAGAGGAAACTCAGCGCGCCCAGCCGAAGGCGACCTTGTCGAGCACCTTGTTGCCGAAGCGTTCGGTCGAACGGGCGATCGGCTTGCCGCCGAGCGCGCGATAGAAGTTCATGGCCGGTTCGTTGTCCGAAAGCGCCCAGATGACGAGGCTGGTCTGGCCGGACTGGATCAGGTCGCGCTTGGCGGTCGTGAACAGGCGGCTGCCGAAACCGAGCCCCTGATATTCCGGCTTCAGGTACAGCTCATAGATCTCGCCGGTATAAGGCAGGCTCTTCGCGCGGTTGCGGCCGTAATTCGCGTAGCCGGCGACTTCCTCGCCGAAATTCAGGAGAACGATCCGGGAGCCGCGCCGAATCGCCGCATCCCACCATGTCGGGCCCCGTCGCTGCACCAGCTTGTCGAGTTCCGGCCCGGGAATCAGGCCGCGATAGGCGGCCGTCCAGGCTTCGTCATGGGTTTCCGCCAGCGCTACCGCGTCTTCGCTGCGTGCGCGCCGCAGTTCGATCAGGGTCGTACTCATGGCCCAATCGAAACAGGGTGGCGGCCCCGTTTCAAGCGTTTCGTTAATGAGAGGTTAACTTATCCGGCAAGGCGCGGCGGATCGGCCACACTCCAAGGTTAGACCTGTCCCAAAATGAATCAGGCGGCGTTCTCCGCCTCGCGCTTGCGCTCCTCGCGTTTGCGGTCGTTGGGGTCGAGCATGATTTTGCGAAGGCGAATCGATTTCGGCGTCACTTCGACGAGTTCATCCTCGGAGATGTAAGCCAGCGCCTTTTCCAACGTCATTCTGATCGGCGGCGTGAGCCGCACCGCCTCGTCCTTCGACTGCGTGCGAATGTTGGTGAGCTTCTTGCCCTTGAGCACGTTCACTTCCAGATCGTTGTCGCGCGTATGCTCGCCGACGATCATGCCGCGATACACTTTCCAGCCCGGCTCGATCATCATGGGCCCGCGGTCTTCGAGGTTCCACAAGGCATAAGCGACCGCTTCGCCGATATCGTTCGAGATCAGGACACCGTTGCGGCGGCCGGGAATGTCGCCCTTGTACGGTGCATAAGAATGGAAAATGCGGTTCAGCACCGCCGTGCCGCGCGTGTCGGTGAGCAATTCGTTCTGATAGCCGAGCAGCCCGCGCGTCGGCACATGAAAGAGAAGACGCAGGCGATTGCCGCCCGAGGGGCGCATGTCCATCATGTCGCCGCGCCGTTCGGAAAGTTTCTGCACGACGATGCCGGAATGTTCTTCGTCGACGTCGATCACGACTTCCTCGATCGGTTCCATCATCTCGCCGGTCGCTTCATCTCTCGACAGCACGACCTTGGGGCGTGCAACGGAAAGTTCGAAGCCCTCGCGGCGCATGGTCTCGATGAGAACGCCGAGCTGCAATTCGCCGCGGCCGGCGACCTCGTAGGAATCCTTGCCCGTGCTTTCCGTGATCTTCAGCGCGATGTTGCCTTCGGCCTCGCGGAGCAGGCGGTCGCGGATCATGCGGCTCGTGACCTTGTCGCCCTCGGTGCCGGCGAGCGGTGAATCGTTCACGCGGAAGGTCATGGCAAGCGTCGGCGGGTCGATCGGCTGTGCCGGGATCGGCGTCGAGATTTCCGGGTGGCAAATGGTGTCGGCGACGTTCGCCTGCGTCAGTCCCGCGATTGCGACGATGTCGCCCGCGCTGGCTTCCTCGACCGGCTGCCGCTCGAGGCCGCGGAAGGCGAGCACCTTGGTGATGCGGCCGTTTTCCAGGAGCTTGCCGTCGCGCGAAAGCACCTTCACGGTCTGGTTCGGCTTCACCGAACCTGCGGTGATACGGCCGGTGAGAATGCGGCCGAGATAGGGGTTCGCTTCCAGGATCGTCGCGAGCATCTTGAATTCGCCCGGCTCGATCTTCGGCGCCGGCACGTGTTTGAGCACGAGCTCGAACAACGGGTTCATCGAATCCTTCGGCCCCTCGAGCGAAGGCGCCATCCAGCCTTCCTTGGCCGAGCCGTAGAGAATCGGAAAGTCGAGCTGCTCCTCGGTGGCATCGAGCGCGGCGAAGAGATCAAAAACTTCGCCCGCGACTACGTTGGCGCGGGCGTCTGGACGATCGACTTTGTTGATGGCGACGATGGGCTTCATGCCCATCTTAAGTGCTTTGGACACCACGAATTTGGTTTGCGGCAGCGGACCTTCGGCCGCATCGACCAGAACGATCGCGCCATCGACCATGTTCAGAATGCGCTCGACCTCGCCGCCGAAATCGGCGTGCCCCGGCGTATCCACGATATTGATGCGGGTATCGTTCCAGAGGATCGAGGTCGCTTTGGCGAGAATGGTGATGCCGCGCTCGCGCTCGAGATCGTTCGAGTCCATTGCGCGCTCGGTGACCTTCTCGTTCGCGCGGAAGGTACCGGCCTGCTGCAGAAGGCGATCGACCAGCGTGGTTTTGCCATGGTCGACGTGCGCGATGATCGCGATGTTACGAAGTTGCATAATTTTAGGTCCGGAAAATGCGTCGCGGGCCCAAATGGCCCGCGGATTCGCGGCCCGTATATAGGGGCGGGCGGCTGCTTGGCAACCTACCGGGGGTTAACCCAAACGCCGCCGCCAGGGGCCCTGATAGTCCTTTGGCCGGGCGGCGCGGACCATCATCATCTCGCCGAGGTTCTCCGCGGTGAGCAAGCCGACCAGGCGGTCGGAATTGTCGGTGGCGCCGATGGCGGGCGCCCGGCTTTCCTGCAGCACCTTGATCGCGCTTTCCAGCGTAGCGCGGGCGGAGACGGTCGGAGCCTCCGTATTGGTCGCCTCCAGCACCGGGCAGGCCGGGCCTTTCTCCTTTAGAGCCCGGATCATGGCGTCGCGCGTGAGCACGCCGCGCAGCTTTCCGGCGCCATCGACAATCGGAAATTCCTTCTGGGTGGTCTGGATCAAGGCCTCCGCGGCGTCATCGACGGTCGATTGCGGGTTCAGTGCATGGAACTTCGTGATCATGGCGTCCGATACCAGGGCGCCGCGCGAGACGTCGCGAAGCTGCGCGTGGCCCGCTTCCGCGGAGGCGGCCAGAAACACGAAGACCGCAATCACGATCAGCATCGGGTTGCCGGAAAAAATGCCGAGGATGCCGAAGGCGACGGCAAAGCCCTGCCCGATCATGGCCGCGAGTTCGGTCGCGCGGCCGAAGGAAAAACGGGTCGCAAGCAGCGCGCGCAGCACGCGGCCGCCGTCCATCGGGAAGGCGGGGATCAGATTGAACAGCACGAGAAAAATGTTCGCGCCCGCGAGTTTCACGATCGTCGAGGTCTTCGGATCTTCGATTCTGGCGAGTTGTTCCACGTCCATATTGGTCGCGCCGAGATAAGCGATCAGTGCGGCCGCAATCGCGACGTTCACGAGCGGGCCCGCGATTGCGACCACGAACTCTTGGCTTGGCTTTTCCGGAATGCGCTCGAGCGAGGCGATGCCGCCGAAAGGCCAGAGCGTGATATCCGGCGTCTTCACGCCGAAATAACGCGCGGCAAAGACGTGGCCGAACTCATGAAGCAGCACGCAGAGGAAGAGCAGCGAGATGAAGATCACGCCTTCCCATGCAGCCGCTGTTCCGCCCTGCCGGTAATACGCGTACCAGATCCAGACCAGAAACAGCAGGAAGGTCACGTGGATGCGGACGGCAGTGCCGGCGATCCGGGCGACAGTCAGCGACCAGAGCATATCCGGAACTTTGCAGCGGACTGCTTACGAGTGCAAGCGATCACTTCTTAACGAGGCAAAGCTCGGCCACTTCCTTTTCCGCTCCCTTAAAGAAAGTGTGTGACGGCCGGTCCGCTACGGACGCATGTAGAGCGGCTTTTGTCTCCTTCCGCAGCTTTTCTCTCAAATCCGAGTAAGAGTGAAGAGACGCGTTATCATTGAGCAGCTTATCCATGCGATCTGCGGGCTCATCGTAAAATTTAAGCAAGGCAGGGTTTCCCGTCTCCACACCCGAGAAGCCTTGCCAGTCGTATCCGTTCACAACGACAAAATGGTTGAAGCTCGTGACAACCCAGTCCACGATCGTTTGAATTTGGCCAATCCGCGCAAGTTTTACAAATTCGGTGAAAGCCGGATTTTTCTCCAAGCGCTGGATTTCGCCGAGTGTCTCGGCACCGCCGTATTGGCGGAAAAGACGCTCGTCGATATTCGTCTGCATGAGCCGGATCATTTCCTCGCCATGCCGGACAAGGATGCGCCGGGCGCGCTCCTGAATCGCTTTGCCGTCGAGGGCTTTGCTTCGCAGGCACGAAGCATCGCCGCGCTTTTCGACCTGCTTGGCAAACTCCTCAAGCAGCGCTGCAAAATACGGGCTTGCAAAAGCCTGTTTGCTGATCGGCTCCGGCTTCTCGGTCGGAAAATAAAGCGGCAGGTCATCCGCGCGGGCTTGCGACCCCGCGAAACAGAAGGCCAATAAAGCTGCCGATACATAGATACGGAATATAACGCGGAAATTCATGACATCCCCCCATGCCAAGGGGGATACTAGTCACTTCGCGATCCGGCGGCCAAGCTTGTAGAAGCCAAATCCGATTACAAAGCCGAGCGCGATCATCAGGAGCAGGATGATGCGTCCTTCCCAGCCACCGGTCTCCGCTGCGTTCCAATAAGCGCCGGTCAGGATGATGCCGGGAATGGACAGCACGACGCCGAGCAGGATTCCGAAGATCGCAATCAGGAATCCGATGATGCGCCGCGCCGTCATCTATTGCTTCTTGTTGCGGCTCGCCAGCGTGCGCAGGCGAAGAGCGTTCAGCTTGATGAAGCCTTCGGCGTCTTTCTGGTCGTAAGCGCCCTTGTCGTCCTCGAAGGTGACGAGCGTGGACGAGTAGAGCGATTTCGGTGAAGCGCGGCCGGCCATCAAGACGTTGCCCTTGTAAAGCTTGAGCGTCACTTCGCCTTCGACGTGCTCCTGGCTCTTGTCGATCAGCGCCTGCAGCATCTCGCGCTCGGGTGCGAACCAGAAGCCGTTATAGATCAGTTCCGCAT
>CAUJKG010000143.1 GCA_963205465.1 Pseudomonadota bacterium
GAACGGCGCCGACGTCGCGATGCTGAACGCGATGTTGAACGTCATCGTCGAGGAAGAGCTCTACGACAAGCAGTACATCCAGACCTATGTCGAAGGCTTCGAGGCGTGGAAGGAAAACATCAAGGACTTCACGCCCGAAGAGATGGAGCAGATCTGCGGGATCGAGGCGGAAACGCTGCGCGAAGTGGCCCGCGCTTACGCACGCGCGGAAAGCGCGATCATCTTCTGGGGTATGGGCGTCTCGCAGCATACCCACGGCACCGACAATGCGCGCTGCCTGATTGCGCTCGCGTTGATCACGGGCCAGGTCGGACGGCCCGGCACCGGCCTGCATCCGCTGCGCGGACAGAATAACGTGCAAGGCGCGTCCGACGCCGGCCTGATCCCGATGTTCTTCCCCGATTACAAATCCGTGGAAGCGCCGGAAATCCGTTCGCTCTACGAAGATAAATGGGGCGTGAAGCTGCCGCCGAAACGCGGCAAGACCGTCGTCGAGATCATGGATGCGATCCATGCGAACGAGATCAAGGGCATGTATATCGAGGGCGAAAACCCCGCGATGTCCGACCCCGATCTCAACCACGCTCGCGAGGCGCTCGCGCATCTCGAACATCTGGTGGTCCAGGACCTTTTCCTCACGGAAACCGCCATCTACGCGGATGTCATCCTTCCCGCATCCGGCTGGCCGGAGAAAGACGGGACGGTCACGAACACGAACCGCCAGGTGCAGATGGGCCGCAAAGCCGTTCCGCTTCCCGGAGGAGCACGGGAAGACCTCTGGATAATCCAGGACATTGCTAATCGCATGGGTTGCGGCTGGAACTACAAGCATGTCGGCGAAGTCTTCACTGAAATGGCGTCGATGATGCCGGCGCTCGCAAATATTTCGTGGGACCGGGTCGAGAACGAAAATTCCGTGACCTACCCGACCGATGCTCCGGACAAGCCGGGCCGCGATGTCGTGTTCGACCAGGGGTTCCCGCGTCCCGGCGGCTTCGCAAAGCTCGTCGCCGCGAAACTCACGCCGCCGGACGAAGTGCCGGACGAAGAATATCCCTTCGTGCTTTCGACCGGCCGTCAGCTCGAGCACTGGCACACCGGCTCGATGACGCGGCGCGCGCAGGTGCTGGACGCCATCGAGCCCACCGCCATCGCGCAGCTTTCGCGCGGCACGATTGCAAAGCTCGGGATTCGTCCCGGCGATCGGGTTCGCGTTTCCACGCGGCGCGGTTCGATCGAGCTGCATTCGCGGCAGGACGACGCGGTGCCGGATGGCGTCGTGTTCATTCCGTTCGCTTATGTCGAGGCAGCCGCGAATTTGCTTACCAACCCGAAGCTCGATCCATTCGGCAAGATTCCGGAGTTCAAATACTGCGCCGCCAAGATTGAGCCGGTTTCGACAGTGCAGGTTGCGGCGGAATAAACTCCGCCGCACCTATCCCCGCGACTGTGCTATAGTTTGGCCATGTCCGGCGACCATTATCTCATCAAGCCTGATCCGCGCGACCCGCGACTGACTGAGCGCGTGTCCGGCATCGATCAGACCGGAGCCCGCGTCGAGACGTCGGTGACGGTCGAACGCGCGCTCACGATTTACCTGAACGCGCAGGAGATCGTCACTGCGATGACGATCAACGACTATCCCGCATATCTCGCCCTTGGCTTCCTGCTGAACCAGAACATGCTGATGCCGGACGATGTCGTCACCAGCGTCGACTATGACGACGACCTCTCGGTCGCGGTCGTCCGCACCGAGCGAAAAACCGATTACGAAGAAAAGCTCCGCAAGCGACCGCAGACCTCGGGCTGCGCGCAAGGCACCACGTTCGGCGATCTCATGGAAGCGCTGGAAGACGTGAAGCTGCCGGACACAGAGCTGCGCACGTCATGGCTCTACGAACTCACGCATCAGATCAACACGACGCCCTCGCTCTATCTGGAAGCCGGCGCGATCCATGGCTGCGTGCTGGCGAGACAGGACAAGCCGCTCGCGTATATGGAAGACGTCGGCCGTCACAACGCCGTCGACAAAATCGCCGGATGGATGTTTCAGAACAAGGTTTCCGCGCACGACAAGATCTTTTATACGACCGGCCGCCTCACCTCGGAAATGGTCATCAAGACGGTCCGCATGGGAATTCCGATTCTGGTCTCGCGCTCCGGCTTCACCGCATGGGGTGTCGAGCTTGCGCGGAAAGCCAATCTGACTTTGATCGGCCGCGCACGAGGAAAACGCTTTATCGCGCTCGCGGGCGAGCAGCGGATCGTCTTCGATCAGGACATCGACAGCGTGCAGGAAGAAAGCGGCCGCTTCCGCCGCAAGGCCGCGATGCATGACGAATAAGCCGCTTGGCCTGGTACTCGCCGGCGGCCTGGCGCGCAGAATGGGCGGCGGCGATAAAAGCCTGATCGAGATCGGTGGCGTCACCATCCTCGAGCGGGTTCTATCGCGCATGAAACCGCAATGCTCGCGCATGATCATCAATGCGAATGGAGATGCTTCGCGTTTCGGATTTACCGGCCTGCCGATCGTCCCGGACGATATTCCCGATTTTGCCGGGCCGCTCGCCGGAATCCTTGCCGGGCTCGATTGGGCGGCGGCAAACGAACCGGACACGGAATATATCGCCAGCGTTCCCGGCGATTGCCCGTTTCTGCCGCGCGAATTGGTGCAGCGACTGGAAGAAGCGCGCAAGCATGAAGGAAAGCCGCTCGCCTGCGCGAAATCCGGCGACTGGCGTCATCCCGTCGTCGGTTTGTGGCCCGTCGCGCTGCGCGCTGATTTACGGCATGCCTTGATGAAGGAGCAGCTTCACAAGATCGAAGTATGGACTGCACGCTACGGTGTCGCGACCGCAGTATGGCCGGACCAGCCGATCGACCCGTTTTTCAACGTCAACACGCCCGAAGATGCGGCGCGCGCAAATGAAGTCGCGAAGCAATATGAGACGGAAGAAAGCTAGCGCTTTGTTGCCCGGCGGGCGAGCAGGAGCATCCGCCGTTCCTTGCAAACTTGCTTTTCTCAGGCAGTGAGCGCGGCATAAGAGAAAAATTTTACGCGATCGCCTACCGCGACATGCGTGATTTCCTCGGGCAGTTCGACAAGACCATCCGTTTCGGTGAGAGAGGTGATGACGCCGGCTCCATCCTGCGGATGTTTCATTGCCTCGAAGCCACCATCGGCACGTTGCCGGAGCGCAACGCGCACATATTCGCGGCGGCCTGATTTTTTCTTGTAATCGAAAGTGCTCGCGACCCAGAGCGGCTGGGGCGCTAGCGGCGTTGCACCGGCGAGCCGGGCAAGCAACGGCTTGACCACGCGAATGAACGTCACGAAAACCGCGACAGGATTTCCCGGCAGGCCAACGAAAGCCGCGCGGTTGCCGTTTTGATGTGGAATGACGCCCATCGCGACCGGACGCCCCGGCTTGATGGCGATACGCCAAAAATCAAGCGACCCGATGCTTTCCACGGCATTGCGCACGTAGTCGGCGTCGCCCGTCGAAACCCCGCCCGAGGTCAAAACCACATCGCTGGTCCCCGCAGCCTCTGCGAGCGCAGCCTTCAATAGCGACGGATCATCCCGGAGTATGCCGAGGTCCGATACTTCGCACCCGCTTTGCTCAAGCATATGCCGCAACAGCGTGCGATTGGCGTCGAATACCTGCACACCTTCCAGATTCGATCCAGGCTCCGCGATTTCATTCCCGGTTGAAAATATGGAAACCCGAATGCGGCGACGCACGTCCAGTTGCGTCAGCCCCAGCGCCGCGGCAAGAGCGATGTTTTGCGCGTTCAGCACTCGCCCCGCCGGTATGGCGGTCGAACCAGCTTCAACATCTTCACCATGCAGACGGCAATTGGCTCCGCGTTTCAAGCCTGCCGGCAAGACGACGGTTCCGCCCTCTTCGCGCGCATCCTCCTGCATGAACACGGTATCCGCGCCCTCGGGCATGCGCGCGCCGGTAAAAATCCGGATCGCTTCGCGTTCGCCTAACGAGTGTATCGGCACCTCGCCCGCCATGAGGCGGCCGCCGATCTTTAAAACGGTATCGCCGGACGGATCGAGATCGGCATGACGCACCGCATAGCCATCGACGGCGGAGTTGTCGAAATGCGGAAGATCGACCGCCGCGATCACGTCCTTCGCAATCGTCCGGCCGCGGCAAGCTGCAAGCGCTACGGCTTCGACGGCTGCGACAGGAAAAATGCGGTCACGGATCAATTGCTCCATGACTTCGATCGGCATCAAGGGGCCATCGAAGGCAAAACAATCATCGGTGAGCTGCGCCATGGTTACCCTGCAGGATTTCGCTGGAGGAACTCAAGCGAGGGCTTCCCTGCCAAACGCAGGTTCCCCAATCCTATATAGCGGAAAATGGCAGGCCCGCGATAACGAGCGGCGGTGTATCGCCGTGGTGCAGAGATATGCCGGAGTCAGACTGCACGCAGGGGGGCTCGAAATACCCTTACCCGCCTTGAATGCACCCGATGGAAAAGCGCCCTGCCAAACTCGTCGTGCCCGGTCTCTCAAGCCGGCTAAAGCCGGCTTGAGCATTCAATTTGCCGATGCGAAAGGCTTCCTCGACAGGGAAGGCAACGGAACGCCCGGCACGAGTGCTGTACGTTCAGGTAGCGCTCTTCGTTCCGCTCGGCTGCGCTCCGGCGAGCTTCCGGGCGAGTTCCTTTTTCGCTTCGGTCTGCATCCCGCGCGCGATTTGAATGCGCTGCGCCTGCGGTGAGCCGGCGCCGTGCAGGCTTTCGGTGAGGTAGCCGACCGCGTTGCGTCCGATCGTCATGTTTTCGATCAGCCGGAGCACGCGCATGCGATCCGTCACGTCGACGCCATCCTTCGCGCCCAGAAACTTCCGGACCAGCGGACCGATCTCATTGTTCCGGAGATCTTTCTCCGATGGCATCGTGACCACGAGGCCGCCCGCGATGTCCTGCGCGAGCCGGGAAATCTCGTAAGGAAAACGCGTCACGTTATGCTTGGCGACGTTCGAGAGCATCTCGTCGTTGATCTGCGCGCCCGACGGCAGTTTTTTGGATTTTGCCGCCCCTGCCACGCAACTGGAATAGATGGTCTCGTTGAGGTGCGTCATCTCGACCAGCTTGTCTTTGATGTGAGAAACGCTTTCGACGCCGTTGTGCTCCGCTGCGGTTGCGGCCGCGCCGATCAGCACGTCGCCAAGACCCGTTTTGCAGACATAAGAAGAGCGGTGATAGGTCGTGAAGCGCTCGACCAGCGTCGCAGCATGCGACCACTCGCCATCCATGAAGACGTGTTCGTAAGGAACGAATACGTCCTCGAACACGATCAGCGCTTCCTGGCCCGCGAACTGTGCATTGCCGGCGTCCATACTGCCGCCATCCATGATGCGGGTGTCGTTGGTCTGACGGCCGACGATATATGTGAGGCCCGGGCTATCCACCCGGATCGCACCGACCACGGACCATTCGCGATCGGCTTCGGTCATGCGCATGGTCGGCATGAAAATCAGCCAGTGCGAATTGACGGCGCCGGTCTGGTGCGCCTTCGCGCCGCTCACGTAAATTCCCTGCTCGTCGCGCTTCACGACCCGCAGAAACAGATCGGGATCGGACTGCTTGTGCGGAGGCTTGGAGCGATCGCCTTTTGGGTCGGTCATCGCGCCGCCGATCACGATGTTGGCGTCCTGCGCGCGCTTCAGGAACTTCAGGAAGCGTTCGTGATACTTCGTATTGTGCTCGCGATCGATGTCGAATGTAACGGAATGACATGCGCTGATCGCATCAAGACCGACGCAGCGCTGAAAACACGTTCCGGTACGGCGGCCCAATTCGCGCTGCATCTCATGCTTATTGAGAATATCGTCCGGCGTCGCCGGCACGTGCAAAAACCGGTTCACCGGCCTGCCGCGCACCTCGGTGCGAACGCCGCCGAGCTCGGGGCGCTCCGTCGCCAATCGATAGGTTTCCGCCATTGCGTTGATGGAGGGCCAGATCACGGGATTATCGACCGGCTCGCCGACGCGCTCGCCCATGAAGAATACGTTCATATCCCTTCTGCGAAGCGACTCCACATAATCCTCGGCGGTAACAATCGGCTTCGAGAAATCTTTCCAAAGTTCGTCGATGTTTTTCATTTCTCTACTCCGCGATCACGACGGTCATTTTCATGTAGTGGACTGTTGACGTACGGGTATTCAGGCTCCGCCAGCATAACGGTTGCGCCGGATCTTCACGACTAGGTTTCCAGCCGATCCTTCAGCTTGAACCGCATGATCTTGCCCGATCCCGTGCGTGGAATCTGGTCGATAAGCTTGATGTCGCTCGGAACCTTGTACGACGACAGATGCTGTCGGCAATGCACGAGCAATGCCTCGGCGTCGAGCGTCGCTCCCGGCCGTGGGACGACAAAGATAACCGGAACTTCTCCCAATTTATCATGCGGGGCGCCAATTACCGCACAATCCAGCACCGCTTCGTGGGTATTCGCAACCTCTTCGATTTCCGCAGGTGCGATATTCTGCCCGCCGCGGATAATGAGTTCCTTCAGGCGGCCGGTGATGGTCAGGAAGCCGTTGGCATCGCTCCTCGCAAGATCGCCGGTATGATACCAGCCCTTGCGAAGGGCGGCGGCGGTTTCTTCCGGCTTGTTGTGATAGCCGAGCATTACGTTCGGCCCGCGAACGATCAGCTCGCCTTCCTCTCCAAACGGAACGTCATCGCCGGTGGCGGGATCGACGATACGGGTCATGCAGCCGGGTAAGGGCAAGCCGCAGGAGCCGAGCGTTCTGCCGCCGGACGGCCAATTCATCGTGACCATGGTCGAGGTTTCGGTGATGCCGTAGCCGTCGAGCAGCTGCACGCCGGTTGCCGCCTCGAACTCGCGATTGAGGGTCGCGGGCATGATGGCGCCCGCGGATACGCAAAGGCGCAGCGACTTGAACTTGGTGCCGGAATCTTTTCCCGCCCCTTCCAGCAAATAATGGAACATGGTCGGAACGCCGGGAAAAAACGTGATCGGCTCGGACCCGAGCACCTGCAGAACATCCGCGGTCGAATATTTTTCGAGGATGTATTCGGTCGCGCCGGTCGCAACGATACCGAGGACCGACAGATTCAACGCATAAGAGTGAAACAGCGGCAGCGGCGAAAGCACATAGTCCTTTTTGGAGAGGCCCGCGATCGGAGCCCAGCACGCCGCGACGACCCAGAGCATGCTGTGCAGCGTCAGAATAACGCCCTTCGCCCGCCCCGTGGTTCCGGATGTGTAAACGAGATAAGCAGGCACATCGATCGCATCGCCGTCGCGCGGCGGCATCGACGGCTTTCTGCTCTTCAGATCGCCGAACCGGACGCCATCGGCCTTCTTGTCGCCGCGGTCGACCAGAATGACCGTGCGTACGTTCGGGATTTTTTCTTTGGCAATGGTCAGCGCCCGCTCATCGGTCGTAATCAGAATGCGGCAGTCGGCGTCCTCGATGCGGTAGAGCACCTCGGATTCCGTCGCCTCGTAGCTGATCGGCACGCCGACGCCGCCTGCCCGCGTGATGGCGAAGCACGCTTCGATCCATTCGACCGAGTTGGGCAGCCAGATCGCAACGCGATCTCCCGCCTGCAAGCCGGCCTCGCTCAAATGCCCCGCGAGGTTCGCGGTCACATCGGCGAGTTCGCCGTAAGTGGTCGAGCGCCTCGCGTCGCGATAGGCGACCTTCTGCGGGTGCTCGCTGGCGTTTCTCTTCAGTAACACATGAAGCGGCGCAAGAATGTCAGTGCGCAACATAGCCGTTCTTCCTCATCTCGGTGTCGTTAGTGTCTGATTCAGCACGGCTGAATCAGACTCGTCACTTTCCTATTTGATTGAGCATGATCTTTTCCGAAAACCGCTTCGCACCTTTCGGGATCATGCTCTAGCCAACCATCGCAAAGCCGCCATTGATGCTGAGCACCTGGCCGGTAATCCATTGTCCATGATCGGAAGCCAGAAATGCTACCGCGCCGCCGACGTCTTCCGGTTTCCCGAGGCGGCGAATTGCGTATTGGCGCAGGATCTTGTCGCGATTTTCGTCAAGCCAGGCCTTGTTCGAGTGACTGGTCTCGATCAGCCCGAGCGATAGCGTGTTGGCGGTCGTGCCGAACCGGCCGAACTCCTTGGCGAGCGACTTCATCAGCGCGATCACGCCGGCGCGGCCGGCCGCCGCCATGGCGAGATTGGATTCACCGACACGGGAGGAGTCGCCGGAGAAGCTGATGATGCGGCCCTGCTTCCTCGCGTTCAGATGGGGGGCCGCGGCATGGCAGCAATGGATTGCGCCATAGAGACAGACGTCGAGC
>CAUJKG010000144.1 GCA_963205465.1 Pseudomonadota bacterium
CCAACAAGGTCAAGGATGTGCTGCGCTTTGCCGCCGAAGTGCAATCGCTCGACCGGTTACCGCTCGCTGTGGCACTGGAAAAACGGCTTCAGCAACTCGGCCGCAGCCTCGATGTATTCGTTCAGGTGAACACATCTGCCGAAGCCAGCAAATACGGACTAGCGCCGGAGGAAGTACTCTCCTTTCTGCGCGAACTGCCGGCATTCTCCGCGCTGAAGCCGAAAGGCTTCATGACGCTCGCCACATTTACGCATGACGAGAACGAAGTGCGCCGTTGTTTCCGGCTCCTGCGTGAAATCCGGGAACGCGCAACCGATACGGCTCCGCAGGGATCTGCGCTTGCCGAACTCTCGATGGGAATGTCGGGAGACTATGAATGGGCGATCGAGGAAGGCGCAACGATTGTGCGCGTCGGACAGGCTGTGTTCGGGCCACGCGCACTCCCGGATTCCTATTACTGGCCGCAGTCCGAAAACGTTGGAAATACGGACTAGCCTGCCCGCAGCGCTGGATTACGAATAACCCGCAGGCTTCCTGAAACCGCCCAATGCCTGTTCGGCAAGCTCGGCAAATTGCAGCGTCGTGTAATCCTGATACGGCGCACCGATGATCTGCACACCTACCGGGAGATGACCGGAGAATCCTGCCGGCATCACCGTCGCGGGCAGATATGGCAGTCCTGCAAGGCTGCACCAGAAGAACCTCGATGCATACGAGTGCTGGGTGCCGTTGATGAGAAAGTGTCGCTTGCGCATATCAGGATCCTGCTGATGCGGGAAAGCAGGAACCGGCATCGCCGGGCAAAGCAATACGTCGTAGTTCTCGAAGAACGATTGCCACAGATGAACGTAGCGCTGGCGCTCGTTTGCCAGGTTGAGCCATGCCCGGTGAGAAATAGTGACCCCGCGCTTCTCATCATCGCGCATATCATCCGTCTGCCCTATTTCGGCTGCGAACGCCGCGGCGACTTCATCCGGCACAGGCCGCGAGGTTGCTGCGCGGATCAGTTTCACGAACGAACGATGATAAGGCACGGAATCGATCGCAGGACGGTCGGCCTTTACGTTCACCCCAAGCCGGGCGAGTTCCGACGCGAACGCTTCAAGCGCTCCCCGGACGCCACCGTCGACTGGAAAGTCTGCGTCGTCGAACAAAACAGCGACGCGGAAATCTTTTAGCTTCCGCGCGGGCGGCTGCGGCAATGTCAGCGTCCAGCCGATCCCCTTCTGCTCGTCAGGTCCGGCCAGAACGGAAAACAACATCCGCAAATCTGCGGCTGTGCGCGTCATGGGCCCGGCGACGGCGATATCGATCGGCGTTTCTGGCCGCTCGAACGAGCTTCTGCCGAACGGCACCGTGCCATAGGTCGCCTTGTGTCCGAATACCCCGCAGAAGGTGGCAGGAACGCGGATCGAGCCACCCAGGTCACCGCCAAGTTCGATCGGCGTCATAACCGAGGCGAGCGCGGCCGCGCCGCCGCCGGACGAGCCACCCGGCGTGCGCGTTTCATCCCAAGGATTGACCGTCGTGCCGTAGATTTCGTTGAAACTCTGATGATCCGCGAGATTGAGCGGAACGTTGGTCTTGCCGAAGATCAGCGCACCGGCATTCTTCAACCGCGTCACGGCCCGCACGTCCGCATCGGCAACGTAATTGCGCTGCGACGGCACACCGCGCGTCGTGCGCCATCCCGCAAGATCGAAGGATTCCTTGATCGTCATGGGAATGCCGGCAAGAGGCCCGCGCGTCTCACTCGCCAGCCCACTGTCGAAACGACGCGCTTCCCGAAGCGCCGGCTCCGGGTTCAGTTCTGTGATCGCATTGAGCCGCCCGTTGATTGCCTTCGCCCTGGCGGTGAAGTGTTCGAGCAGCTCGACGGCCCCGATTTCGCGGCGATCGAGCAGCGCACGCAGTCCGGCTACGGATAGAAAATTCAGGTCTCTGCGATCCATGTTGTTTACCTGCGCGCAACCCTGGCGCTGAATCCACCAAATTCCCGCAGGCGCGAACCGAGCTTGGCCACTCCTCCAGGAAAGAACATCACGCAGAGCAGGATCATCGTGCCGTAAATCAGCATCCGGTAGTCGCCAAAGCCGCGCAGCCACTCACCCAGAATGGTGAGCAGAAAAGCGCCGATGATCGGCCCGGCAAAGGTTCCAACGCCGCCGACGAGCGTCATTGCGATAACCAGAATAATCACCTCGATGTGCAGGACGGCGCTGGGCGTGAGAATGAGAAGATAGTGCGCGTAGAACGAACCGCAGACGCCGACGAAGAACGCGCTCAATGCAAACAGAAACAGCTTGTATTTGACGACATTGACGCCAAGGCTGTCGGCCGCGTTCTCGGATTCGCGCATGGCGATGATCGCAAGGCCATATTGCGAGCGCATGATCGCGAGCACCGTGAAGCAGACGAGCGCGAACAGCAGGAACATCAGATAATAAAACGACACCTTGTCCGTGCTCGTGAACGAGACCGCACCAATAAGCGGAAGCGAAAAGGACTCGAACGTGCGGATGCCCCACAGGCCGAGTTCGCCCCGCGTCACGTCCCGCCAGTTTGAAATCACCGCCCGGATGATTTCGGCAAAGCTCAACGTCACGATAGCGACATGCGGCATAGATCGGATGCGCAGAACCGGCGTTGCAATCAGGAGACCGAGGATTGCCGCAACTATTCCCGCTACCAGAAGAAGCAGCCAGGGGCTAATCCCGAAGTGAATGCTGACAAGCGCCGAGAAATAGGCTCCGATCCCGAAGAATGCCTGATGGCCGAACGTCTTCAGTCCGCCATAGCCGGTCACCAGATGCCATGACAGCGCGAAGGACGCGAACAACATGCACAGAATGCCGACATGCAAGTAATAGGAGTCGCGCACGAACACGGGAAAAAGCGCAAGCGCGACCAGAAACAGCGCAAAGTTTACCGAAAACGTTCTGGTTGGGGCCCCGAACATGCCTATCGCTCCTTGACGCCGAACAGACCCCAGGGCCGCAACCAGATCACCGCGATCAACACACTATAGCTGATGACGTCACGCCATTCGGCGGAAGTCATGCTCATGCCAACGGCCTCGATCACACCGAGAAGAATCCCGCCGAGGATCGCGCCCTTGAAGCTGCCGAGTCCGCCAAGCACGACGACCACGAACGCCTTGAGGAGGAGCGGCAATCCCATCCAGGGGTTCACGGCAATCAGCGGCGCCAGCATCGTCGCCGCCAGCGCGGCCAGCCCCGCCCCCATGGCGAAGGTCGCGGTGTTGATGCGCTCGGTCGATATCCCCATCACCTTCGCGGCTTCCTGGTCCTGCGCCGTCGCACGAACCGCCAAACCGAAGCGCGTATAGCGCAGCACCAATCCAACCAGCGCCAGACTGCATAGCGCCACCGCGAGAATGAGGAGCCGCTGGTAAGCCATGCGGATGTCGCCGACCGCCAGCGTGCCTTCGATATAATAAGGAACCGACTGGAAGCGCTCGCCCCAGAGCAGCAAAGCGACGTTCTGCAGGATAATTGAAATACCAAGCGTGGCCGCGATGGTCGCAAACAACCAGCCATCCCGGCGCTGGAGAATAGCCAGCGTCGATCGCTGGATCCCGGCAGCAATTGCGGCTGCAGCTAAGACCGCTATCGGAACAGCAAGGAAAGGCGTGATGTGCGCGCCGGCAAAGAGAAAGAAAACGAAGAAGCCGCCGAGCATAAAAAACTCACCATGCGCGAAGTTCAGAATGCGCATCGTGCCGTAGATCAGCGCGAGCCCGCCGCCCATCAAAGCATACATGGAGCCGAGCACGATTCCATTCAAAATCTGTTCGAATAGGAGTGATATCGGCATCTTCTGCGACCTTAATGACTACCGAGATAGACGCGCTTCACGGTTTCGTTCTGGAGCATTTCGAGACCCGCACCTTCCAGCACGACACGGCCGCTTTCGAGCAGGTACCCACGATGCGCATTGCCGAAGGAAAGCTGCACGTTCTGTTCGTTGAACAGGACGGCAATGCCGCGCTTGTTGATCGCCTGCACCAGCGTCACGATTGCCGAAACCATCTTGGGCGACAGGCCGAGAAAAGGCTCGTCCATGAGCAACAGTCTTGGCCCCGACATGAGGCCGCGCGCGATAGCGACCATTTGTTGCTCGCCGCCGCTCATCCGGCTCGCAATCTGATCGCGCCGTTCCCGAATGATCGGGAAGAGTTCTTCGACCCAGGCCAGCCGCTCCTTAGTCTTGTCGCGCGCATGCTTCGCGTAGGCGCCGAGCATCACGTTTTCCATGACCGTCATCGACGGAAACAGCCGACGACGCTCAAGCACGAGGCTCATGCCGATCGATGTCATGTTGTGCGCAGGCATCGACGAAATATCTTTGCCTTCGAACTTGATCTGACCCGAATGAATGGCAACGAGGCCGCAGATGGCCTTGAGCAACGTACTTTTTCCCGAACCGTTCGGCCCCATGACCGCAACGACCTCGCCCGCGCCGACCTTGATGCTCATATCCCAAAGCACCTGGGCATCGCCGTATTTGACGTTCAGCCCGGAGACCTCAAGCATTGGCAGCTCCGAGATAGAGTTCGACTACGTCTTTGTGGCCGAGCACCTCGTCCGGCTTGCCGCGCGCGAGAACTTTGCCGCGGTTCAGAAAAAGCAGACTGTCTGCAAGCCTGCGAATGACCGACATATTATGTTCGACGATAACGACCGCGACGCCCATGCCAGGCAGTTTCTCGACGAGGTCGAGCAGACCGCCGATGCTCGCCATATCGACGCCGCCGGTCACCTCATCGAGCAGAACGACTTTCGGACGGGTCGCAAGCGCGCGCGCAAGCTCGAGGCGCTTGCGTTGGCCAGTCGATAGTTCGGAAGCGAGCGCAAAGCGCTTATGGCCGAGGCCCACGCCTTCGATATATTCCCCGACCTGCGCCCTCATCTGCGATAGCGAGAAACCCTTGCCGCACAACGGCACCATCACGTTTTCCTCAACCGTCAATGCCTGAAACGGCTGGGTGATCTGAAACGTGCGTGCGATGCCGGCACGGCAGAGGCGGTTCGGGCTCCATGCCGTGACGTCCTCTCCGTTCAAGAGCGTGCGTCCCGCATTCGGCACGATCGCACCGGCGATGACGTTGAAGAGCGTCGTCTTGCCTGCGCCGTTCGGCCCAAGCAGGCCGAAAACCTGCGCAGGCAGGACTTCAAAGCTCACGTTATCGAGGGCGGAAATCCCTCCGAAATTCACCGATACTCCGGAGAGCTCCAGACAAGGCCGAACGCCTTCCGCTTTCATCTTCTGATCACGGACGGTATTTGGACGTAGCCAGCGTCTCGGGCCAGATCGCATGCCAGCCGCCGTCCTGAATTTGCGCGGACGGAACTGCGAAATGTTGCGGTCCCATGACCGGCGAGTGATCGTCCGGCCTGAACACCCAGCGAATTTGCAGGCAGCGGAAGTCGGTTTCGCTCAACGCCTTGCTCAAGGACTTGGTCTCGACCGAGCCTGCGCGCTTGATCGCATCGAACAGCAAGCGCCCATTGCAATAGCCGAAGAAATGGCTGGTCGAGACATCCTTCTTCACAAAGGGGCGCATCTTGGCGTCGAACTCTTTGCCCTTCGGATCGTTGACCGGATCGAAATAAAGCGGCGCGTGGACGAGACCTTCGGCCGCCTTACCCGCGGCCTTCAGGAATTCCGGACGCGACGGATAAAAGATGCCGAAGTGAAAGCCCGCAACGCCCTGCTCCTTCATCTGCTTCACGAGCGCAGCACCAGAGTTCAACGCCGTGATGCTGGAAACGATTACATCGGGCTTTACGCTGCGAAGCTTGGAAAGCTGCGGATAAAAGTCCGAGTTGCCCGAAGGGATGAAGTCTGTGCTGACGACGTTCCAGCCGTTCTTCTTGAAAATCGCGTTCAGCATCTCGACCTGCGACTTGCCATAGTCGGTCTCCTCGCTGATATGCGCGATCGTCTTGTTCGGCGCTGAGATCGCCTTTTGCGCAAGCAGGTAGCTGATCGTCTCGTAGGTCGAGGTCGCGAACGCATCCGCGTTGAACATGAATTTCCAGACGTTGCCATAACGCTTCAGGTCCGAAGCGATCTTTTTCGCAATCTCCTGGCTGACCGGATTTCCCGTCAGCATCACCTTGTTGGAGTCGGCGACGAAATCCATGATCGCGAGCGCAACGGAGCTGCTGAACATATCGCCGATCACGATATCGACCTTGTCGCGCAGGATGAGCTTTTGCGCGGCACTCAGCCCGACTTCCGGCCTTGCCTGGGAGTCCTCAAAGAGAACGACGACCTTGCGCTTCTTTCCATCAATCTCGATGCCGCCCTCGGCATTGATTTCCTGCAGCGCAAATTCAAGACCTTGCCGCAGGTCGATACCGTTTGCGGAACCCGGGCCGCTAAAGGGGCCGATGGCACCGATCACGATTTCGTCTCTTGTCTGCGCCGATACGGATAATACCGTTGCGAAGAGAAACGCGACTAGCGAAAGGATGCGCACGATCATTCTTGCCCCCAGAGACTGGCATTTATTGCTTCGATCTGGGAAAGCTAAATAGAATCGCGCGGCTCCGGTGTATCACGCGATACATTGCCGTAGACAAACTCCCCACCGCTCAACGTCGCCTCGCACTTTATATCCGGCAGTTCGTCGACATCCACACGCAGAGGATCGCGAGCCAGGAACGCTATATCGGCAAGGTTTCCGGGTACCAGCGGACCTTTGCAATCTTCCTCGAAGGTAAGACGGGCACCGGCCGTCGTCATTACTTTGATGGCCTCCGGCACGCTGAGAGATCCATGTTTGCCGACCGGACGGGAAGTTACGCGATCGCGCCGCGTGACGAGCGACCAGACATTCATCATCGGATTGCAGGGGATCGCGTCGGTGCCGCCGGCGACGGGGATTCCCGCATCGAGCATCTGGCGCACGGGAACGATGTAGTCCTGCTCTTCCTCGCTCAATTTGAGATAGCGTTCGGCAACCTTCCAGAGATGGAAGGTCGGGATGACAGTTACGTCAAGCCCTAGCTTTTGCACCCGGCTGACAATTTCCTTCGAACTTGTCGCAAGATGTTCGATCACCCACCGGCGGCCTTGGAGCGGATATTGCTCCGCGATGCGTTCGAACACAGGAAGGATCTTGTCAGCCCAGTCAGCGGCGATGACATGCACGCGCAGTCCATGCTTCGCTGCCGCCCAGCATAGCGTTTCGAACCGTTCCGGATCGTTGAACTGCTTCACGTAGCCGGAGAAGCTGATATCGGTCGAATCTCCTCGCGCGAGTTTGCCGATCGCAGGATCGCCGCCGAAAGCAATATGCACCCCGGTAACCCGAAAGCGATTGTCGCCCAGTCCCCTGCCCTGCGCATAAGGCAGCCAATCGCGGAACACCGTTTCCGCATCCTGCCATTCCTCGAGCAACGGATTGACCACGAGCGCGGTTCGCATCGTGAGCGCGCCACGATCATGCAGCCGCTTATAGAGTCCGATCATCAGCGGCGCGCTGCCATGCCCCTCGTAGATGCTTGTTATGCCCTGAGCATGGTATATCCGCTGGGCGGCAAGCACGCTTTCCTCGCGCTCATATTCGCTGAAACGCGGCACGGCCGGCAGAAGATCGATCAGCGCCGCTTCCGGGAAATTTCGATCTATGATGATGCCGGTAGGTTCGCCACTGTCATCTTTTTCGATTTCGAGACCGCGCGCCCGAGGCGTGGTTTCTCTCGTAATTCCGTTTAGCGCGAGCGCCGCGGAGTTCAGCGCGGTATAACAGGGCGGAAGGCTCCAATACCCCGAAGGCGGCGTGATGCAGACCGGATTGTCCGGCGCTGCGCGATCCAGCTCGAAACGGTTCGGCGCGCGCTTCTCTTTCAGATAA
>CAUJKG010000145.1 GCA_963205465.1 Pseudomonadota bacterium
TAAGGCGGGCCGAACGGCGACAGACTCCAGTTCACCGAGAGCCATTCGATTGCGTTGTAAACCGGGTTCGGCGTGAAGGTGACGTCCTTCTGGTTGTTCGATTGCCATCCGGTTTTCACAGGCTCTTCGCAGCCTTTGCAGAGAAACTGGAAGAAGCGGTTCACATGCGCGAGCCGGTGCGTGAGATAAGCGCGTGGCTCTGCGATGATCGCGTCGATCCAGAGCTTCTGCAGTTCCTTGCCGAATTTCGGTTTGAGGTTCTCGTAAACCTCCGGGCAGCCGCCTTTGAGGTCCGGATCCCAGCCATAGGTGTCCCAGTGGCGCGGGGTGTAGCAGCCGCGGCCGCTTTCGGGCCGGTCCTTGAACATCCGGTTCTTCTCGACGAAATCCGGCCCGAAGAAGCCTTTGTATTGATCGCGGCCCGAGAAATAGGTGATGCCGCCGAGGTCGAAGATTTGCAGCGGCGAGATCGGCTTGATGTCCGGCACGCGGAACACATAAGTGTCCGCGAACAGGTGGCCGGGGATGAAGAGCAGCGACAGCAATCCCGCGATGATCGTGCGCTTGATAAAGCCCATCGCGCGCCAGCGCGGACTGACCGACGAGATGGCGAGATCGATCAAGGGCGGCATACCAAAGACGGCATTCGCGCGGAAGAAGCCGCCGAGCAGGATAAAGAGCCACATGAAACATGCGGCTAGACGCGTGCGCGTGAAGTACCCGCGCAGCAGGAGCGTCGCGATGCCGGCTGCGAGCAGCATCGATATCGCCATGGCGATATCCTTGACCAGCTGGCCGTTGTAGTTGATCGCCATCGGAAAGAAGGCGGCGGCGAAAACGAAATAGGGCAGTGTCTCGCTTTCCTCGTCGCGATAAGCCATCGCGATCAGGACGAAGGCGCTCCAGTAGCCCGCGAGGAAAATCGCAAGCATCGGCTGCGGGCCGGACCAGACCCATTGCAGTGGGATCCAGAGGAAAGCGAGCAGCGGCGGCTGCCAGTTGTTCCATTCGCCGGTGCGGATCATCGCGACATAGGCCCAGGCGTCGTGATGATAGAGTCCCGGATAGAGCGCGTAGAAATTGACCAGCGCCGCGAGCAGGGCGGCGGCAAACAAACGCCGCTTCATCGGAAGCGGCGGCAGCGCGGTGGGATTCATAGGCGGTCGGCTTCTTGGCGAAGGTGGCGGGTTCGCCATGCTTGCCAGCCCCTTGTGGCAAAGAAAAGCCCGCCTTGAAGGCGGCCCGCCACACCGCTATAGACCCGGCCGAATTTTAAAAATCCCCCGAACAAGCAGGAAGAGAACCATGGCGGTCGAACGCACATTTTCGATCATCAAACCCGACGCGACCAAGCGTAACCTCACGGGCGCGGTCAACCAGAAGATTGAGGCCGCCGGCCTTCGCATCATCGGCCAGAAGCGCATCAAGATGAGCAAGGCTCAGGCCGAAGGCTTTTACGGCGTGCACAAGGAGCGCCCGTTCTTCGGCAGCCTGGTTTCCTTCATGACCTCCGGTCCGGTGGTCGTGCAGGTGCTCCAGGGCGAAAACGCCGTCGCGAAGTATCGCGAGGTGATGGGTGCGACCGACCCCGCCAAGGCCGATGCCGGCACCATCCGCAAGGAATTCGCGGAATCGATCGAGGCAAACTCGGTGCACGGTTCCGACAGCGCGGAAAATGCGAAGATCGAGATCGAATTCTTCTTTAAGCCGGAAGAAATCGTCGATTAAACTTTGCCGATCCCGAGGTTTCTTGGGCCTTTTTTGCTGATTGTTGCGCTGCAATCGTCCGGTTTTGCTTGGCAGAGCCGGACGATTTGATTATGCCCGTTACAGAAATAATACGCCCGTATCATTACGGGTAGCGGTAAGGCATGGTTGCCGCCGGGAACGGGAGCAGGCGCGTGGATTTTTTATGGAATGACATGACTCAGACGGCGTTCTGGATCGCCGCACTGAAAATCATCGGCATCAACATCATTCTTTCCGGCGACAACGCGGTGGTCATCGCGATGGCCTGCCGGATGCTTCCGCCGAAGGAGCGTTTCTGGGGCATGGTGCTCGGCGCCGGCGTTGCCGTGGCGTTGCGCATCATCTTCACGCTCGTGGTCGCCGAAGCGATGGGCTACCAGTTCCTGAAGCTGATCGGCGGTGTGCTGCTCCTGTGGGTGGCGATCAAGCTGCTCGTCCCCGAAGACGAAGGCGACGAAAAGATCGAAGCCGCGAGCAATCTCTGGAAGGCGGTTCGCATTGTTGCGGTCGCCGATATCGTGATGAGCCTCGACAACGTGATCGCGATTGCTGCTGCCGCGGAAACCGCGGCCATGGCGCTCGATCCGGCGCATACCCAGACGATCAAGGCGGTGCTGATCGGTTTCGGTCTCCTGACCTCGGTGCCGATGATCATCGCGGGCAGCGCGTTGCTGATGGCGCTGCTCGACCGCTTTCCGATTCTGGTCTGGGCGGGTGCTGCGCTGCTCGGCTGGGTCGCAGGCGATATCATGATCAAGGACGGTGCGCTCGGGCGCTTCTTCAACCCGGCGACGCTCGACCAGTTGCATGTCCCGGCTGCCGCCGCGGGCGCGATCTTCGTGATCCTGATCGGCTCGCTCATCCGCCGCTCGCGCAACATTGCGGCGATGGAAGAGCCCTTCATCACGCGAAGCGGCCATATCGGCGAACCGCCGCACAAGAAGTAGTGCGCGCTTCTCCTGATTGTAGAAATAAGAAGGCCGGGCATCTGCCCGGCCTTTTTTTGAATTAGAGGGTCGCCTTACCCTCTGCCACGAGCCGCAGCGCTTCCGGATAAATCCTGTGCTCTTCGGCAAGCACCCGCGCGGCGAGCGTTTCTTCGGTGTCGCCGGGCAGCACCGGCACTTTCGCCTGCAGGATCGCCGGACCGTCGTCGAGTTCTGGCGTCACGAAATGCACCGTGCAACCGGCGAAGGCTTCGCCCGCCTCGATCGCGCGCCGATGCGTATGCAGGCCCTTGTAAGCGGGCAGGAGCGAGGGATGGATATTGATCATCCGCCCGCGCCATTGCTCGACGAAATCCGTTGACAAGAGCCGCATGAAACCGGCGAGCGCCACGAGTTCTGCTTTCGCTGCGGCAAGTTTTTCGTCCATCGCCCGGTCGAACGCTTCGCGCGACGCATAGTTCTTGTGTTCCGCCACTTCGGTGGCAATGCCGCGTTCTTTGGCGAAGGCGAGCCCGCCCGCATCCGCGACGTTGGAAAGCACGAGCACGATCTGCGCGGGATAGTCCGGCGCGCTCGCCGCTTCGATCAGCGCGCGCATGTTGGAGCCGCGTCCGGAAATCAGGATCGCGACGCGCTTCTTCATCATGCGAGCGCGAGCTTGTTGTCGAAGCGCGTCACCGGTTCGCCCTGATGCGTGACGACCTCGCCGATGCGGATCGGCTGTTCGCCGGCATTGCGCAAGGCGGCCTCGACATCGCTCGCTTTGGCCGGATCGACGGCGAGGATCAGGCCGATGCCGCAATTGAAGGTCCGCAGCATTTCGAGTTCGGCTATGCCGCCTTCCTTGGCCAGCCACTTGAAAACCGGCAGCACCGGGATCTTAGAGAGATCGACTTTCGCTGCGGTGTGCTCCGGCAATACGCGCGGAATGTTGTCGACGAAGCCGCCGCCTGTGATGTGCGCGAGCGCCTTGATGCCGGGCGTCGCCTTCATCGCGGCCAGCACCGGCTTCACGTAAATCCGCGTGGGCATCAGCAGCGCCTCGCCGAGCGTGCGCGACGCATCGAACGGCGCTTTTGCGTCGAGCTTTACACCGCTCTTTTCGACGATGCGGCGCACCAGCGAGTAGCCGTTCGAATGCACGCCGGAGGAGGGCAGGCCGAGCAGAATGTCTCCGGCCTTCACATCGGGCCGCGGCAAGAGATCTTCGCGCTCGACCGCGCCGACCGAGAATCCGGCAAGGTCGTAATCGTCGCCGGCATAGAGCCCCGGCATCTCTGCGGTCTCGCCGCCGATCAGCGCGCAGCCGGCTTCCTTGCAACCCTTGGCAATTCCCTCGACCACCTTGGCCGCGTGTTCCGGAACCAGTTTCCCGGTCGCGAAATAGTCGAGGAAGAACAGCGGTTCCGCGCCCTGCACGACGAGGTCGTTCACGCACATAGCGACCAGATCGATGCCGATATTCTCGTGGCGGTTGGCGTCGATCGCGAGTTTGACCTTGGTGCCGACGCCGTCGTTGCTCGCGACCAGGAGCGGATCGCGCATGCCCAGCGCTTTCAGGTCGAACACGCCGCCGAAGCCGCCGATTTCCGCGTCCGCGCCTTTCCGGCGCGTGGCCCGCACGAAGGGCTTGATCAGGTCGACCAGCCGGTTGCCCGCGTCGATGTCGACGCCCGCCTGCCGATAGCTCAAGCCGCCTTCTTTGCCAGTCATCGTGGTTTCGCTCCGGAATTCTGGCGGTGTGAATAGCGCGCGGAACGCCCTTTTTCCTAGCCGAATTGTCGCGCAGCACCCCGAAATTTGCGGGGTCCAGTTGGCGTCCGGCGGATTTGACGGTAGCGATGGCCTCTGGATGGGTGGAGTGACGGCGTGCTGCAATCTTTGCCGAATTTGATCACGGTTGGCCGCATTATTCTGGTGCCGGTGGTGATCTGGGCGATTACCTCCGGGAACATGCTGCTCGCGTTCTGGCTGTTCGTCGCCGCCGGGATTTCCGACGCCATCGACGGCTTTCTGGCCAAGCGCCTGAACGCGCAGAGCGAATTCGGCGCCTATCTCGATCCGCTCGCGGACAAGGCGCTCCTGATGTCGATCTACGTGACGCTCTCCATTGAGGGGCTCCTGCCGCGCTGGATCGTGATCGCCGTGGTTTCTCGCGACATCATGATCATGGGCGCGGTGGTGCTGTCCTGGATCATGAACAAGCCGGTCAAAATCCAACCGCTGATCGTCTCGAAGCTAAACACGACCGCGCAGATCGGCCTTGCCGCCCTGATGCTCGGCTCGACCGGCTTCCGGTTCGATCCGGGGCTGGTCAAGGATCTCGCGCTGATTCTGGCCGGCGGCCTTACCGTCGTTTCCGCGGCGGCCTATCTTGTCGAGTGGATGCGTCATATGACGTCCGACCTTCCGGAGACGAGCCGATGACCCTGCAGCGCCAGACGCTGTTCTGGATTGGAGCGCTGATCCTCCTTGTGCTCGGGCTGTGGCTGCTGCGCGAAGTGCTGTTGCCCTTCGTTGCCGGTATCACGCTTGCTTATTTCCTGAACCCGCTCGCCGACCGGCTGGAGCGGCTCGGTGTCAGCCGCATGGTGGCTTCGCTCATCATGATCGCGGTCGTGATTTTCGTTTTCGTTCTGCTGACGCTGCTGTTCCTGCCGATCCTCGGCACGCAGATTTCAGCCTTTGTGCAGGGACTGCCCAACACGATCACGCGGTTGCAAACCGTGCTGACCGACGAAACCCGCGAATGGCTCACCAAGATCATGGGTGAACGCCTGCCGGACCTGAACAAGTCGCTGGCCGATATCGTCACCGAAGGCGCGAAATGGATGATCGGCTTTCTCGGCTCGATCTGGGCGGGCGGGCAGGCGCTGTTCTCCATCATCACCTTGATCGTCATCGCGCCGGTGATCGCGTTCTACGTGCTGTACGACTGGCACAAGATGGTCGCCAAGGTGGACGGCTGGGTTCCGGTCCGCCACCGCGAAACCGTGCGCGATCTTGCAGTCCAGATGGATCGCGCGATAGCGGGCTTCGTGCGCGGGCAGGCCGGTGTCTGCCTGATCCTCGGCGCGTTTTACGCGATCACGCTTTCGCTTGCCGGCTTGAACTTCGGCGTGCTGATCGGGATGATCTCGGGCCTCATCACGTTCATCCCTTATGTCGGTTCGCTGACCGGCCTCTTGCTGGCTACGGTCGTTGCGGTGGCGCAGTTCTGGCCTGACTGGACCTGGATTCTATTGATCGTCGGAATTTTCTTCTTCGGCCAGTTCGTCGAAGGCTACATCCTGCAACCCAAGCTCGTGGGTGAAAGTACCGGCCTGCATCCGGTCTGGCTGATGTTCGCGCTGTTTGCCTTCGGTTATCTGTTCGGTTTCGTCGGTCTGCTTTTGGCCGTGCCGATCGCCGCTGCCATGGCCGTGCTGATGCGCTTTGCCCTGCAGCAATATATGGCGAGTTCGCTCTATACCGGCGACGAACCCGTGAAGAAGCGCACCAAGGGAAGCTGACATGCGCTCCAGCACCGCGCGGCAGCTTCCGCTGGAACTGCCGCATGTCGTGAGTTTCCGCCGCGACGATTTTCTCGAAGCACCCGCCAACGAGAAAGCGCTCGCGCTGGTGGAAGCCTGGCCGGATTGGACGGTGAATACCGCGGCCATCGTCGGACCGCAGGGCTCGGGCAAGAGCCACCTTGCATCGATCTGGGCAGAGCGTGCCGGCGCGCGCGTCGTTCCCGCGCGGCTCTTGACGCCCGACGAGGTGCCGGGAGCGCTTGCGACTGGAGCGCTGGTCGTTGAAAACTTGTTGCCCGGCGAATTCGACGAGAGCGCGCTGTTTCATCTCCTCAATCTCGCGCGCGAGGAGGCGGCCTGGCTGCTGTTCACCTCGAGCCACGTGCTCGAAAGCGGCATGGCCAAGCTCCCGGATCTTGCGTCCCGTTTGCGCACCATTCCTTCGGCGAAGCTCGACGCGCCGGACGATGCATTGATCGCCGCGGTGCTGGTGAAACTCTTTGCCGACCGGCAGGTCGCGGTCGATCAGGACTTGATCGCTTATCTCTTGCCCCGGATGGAGCGTTCGCTCGGCAGCGCGCGCGATCTGGTGGCGAAAATCGACACGGCGGCATTGGCCGCGGGCCGGCCCGCGACGCGTGCTTTCGTGGCGTCCTTGCTCCGCGAATAACGGCTATCTATTTGTAATTGTTTCATAATTGATAGTCATCATATCTTCGCGAA
>CAUJKG010000146.1 GCA_963205465.1 Pseudomonadota bacterium
CTCCTGTTCCTGCGGCCACGCCAACCGAATTTTCGGCGAGCATCATTCGCTGGACCGTTCGCCACGCGCTCTTTACGCGCGCGGACTTCGCCTTCTCGCAACGACAACGCGCGCCGCCTTTCGAAGCTTGACGGGTATCCGGCTTGAGGCCGGTTCTCTCCTCATTTCCGTTTTGCTTCGAAGGTGTCTTCATGTCGTCGTTTCGCGCATTCGCCTGCGCGCTGCTCGCCTTGATCGCGAGTGCCGCCGCTACTTCCGCCCATGTCACGCTCACGCAACGTACCGCGCCAGCGGACAGCTATTTCCGCGCCGTGTTTACGATCCCGCACGGATGCGAGGGGGCTGCCACGACGAAGGTTTCGATCTGGCTTCCTGAAAATGTATTGCAGGCAAAGCCGCAGGTGAAACCCGGCTGGAAAGCCGAGATCATCCGCGTGGTGCTCGAAAAAGAAGTCACCGGGCCGCATGGCGAGAAGATTACGCAGCGCGTTGCCAAGGTGATCTTCTCCGGCGGCAGTATACCGGACGACCACATCGACGAATTCGTCCTGCAATTGCGGCTGCCGAAGGAAGCGGGGGTGCTTTATTTCCCGGTCGAGCAGGAGTGCGGAGAGAAGCGACTCGGCTGGCGCGAGATTCCAGCAGCGAACCAGACCGCGCGGGATCTGCGTAGTCCCGCCGTGATGCTGAACGTCACGCCGAAGCCATAAGCGTCATGAAGCTTGTGCTTTCCTTCGGCGCGCTTTGCGCCGCCTTTGTGCTGCCTGCGATTGCGGCAGCACAGGAAGTCCTGCCGGCGATTACCGTTGAAGGCGACCGCACCGGCAATTCGCTCACCGTGCCTACCGTCGAGCAGGCCGAGCGGGAAATCCGCCATACGCCGGGCGCGGTCCATGTCGTGCCGGACACGCAATACAAGAACCAGCACGCGGCCACGCTGAAGGACGTGCTCGACTATGTGCCGGGCGTGATCGTGCAACCGAAGTGGGGCGAGGACACGCGTCTTTCGATCCGCGGTTCGGGGCTGTCGCGCAATTTCCATCTGCGCTCGACGCAGCTTTTTATGGATGGAATTCCGATCAATACCGCTGACGGCTATGGCGACTTTCAGGAGATCGATCCGTCCGCCTATCGCTTCGTCGAAGTCTATAAAGGCGCAAACGCGCTTCGCTTCGGTGCGAATGCGCTCGGCGGTGCGATCAATTTCGTCACCCCGTCAGGCCGGGACGTGCAGGGCATCGGCGGCTCGATCGATGCCGGCAGCTTCGGCTTTTATCGTTTACAGGCGCAGAACGCTGGCGTGTTCGGCCCGGCCGACTATTTCATCACGGGTTCGTACCAGTCGCAGGACGGCTTTCGGCAACACAGCGACGGCGAGTCGGTGCGTGCGCATGCCAATCTCGGCTATCGCTTCTCGGAAAACGCCGAGACGCGGTTCTACATCAACTCGAATACGATCCGGCAACGGATTCCGGGTGAGGTGACGCGCGATGCCGCGCTGACGTCTCCGCGCAGCGCCAATGCCGACAACGTGGTGCGCGACTGGCAGCGCAACATCGATTCGCTTCGCCTCGCCAACAAGACCACGCTGCGCTTCGACGACACCACCGTCGAATTCGGCCTGTTCTATCTCGACCGGCATCTGAAGCATCCGATCTCGGTCTGGCTCGACTTCGCCTATGAGGACTATGGCGGTTTTGCGCGCGTGGTGAACGAGAGCGTGATCGCAGGAAGGCGCAACCGGCTCGTTGCAGGTTTCACTATTCACAACGGCACGGTGGATGCGCAGGTCTTCGGAAACAATGCAGGTGCGGTCAAAGGCCCCTTGTTCGGCCGCACGTTGGATAAGTCGCAGAATTACTCCGGCTACTTCGAAAACGCGCATTATTTCCTGCCGGATGTCGCCCTCGTCACAGCGCTGCAATACCTGCACGCGGTTCGTGACCGCACCACGCTTGCGGGCGCTTCGGTGGCAGGCGTGGTCGCGCATGATCTGTGGAGCCCGAAGCTCGGTTTGCTCTGGAACGTCGATCCGGCGTGGCAGGTCTTCGCCAATCTTTCGCGGAGCGCCGAAGCGCCGAGTTTCGGCGAGGGCGGGGCGATCTCCGGCGATTTCACGCAAATCCGTCCGCAGGTCGCGACGACATTCGAGCTCGGCACGCGCGGCCGCCGTCCGAACTTCACCTGGGACCTTGCGATCTATCACGCTAGCATCAAGAACGAGTTGCAGTGCCTGAGCGCGGGTGGCGGCATCTGCGATATCGGCAACGTGCCGCAGACAATTCATCGCGGCATCGAAATCGGCTTCGGTGTCGCCGTGATGGAATCGCTCTTCACCCATGCCGGCGCGGCGTCCGATAAGCTGTGGCTGAACCTGGCTTACACGTTCAGCGACTTCCGCTTCGACAACCATCCCGTGTTCGGGAACAACGAACTGCCCGGCGCGCCGCGGCATTTCATCCGCAGCGAAGTGATGTACCGGCATCCAGGCGGGCTGTCGTTCGGGCCGAACGTGGAACTCGTTCCTTCGGCCTATTTCGTCGACAATGCGAACACGGTACGCACGGACGCCTTCGCATTGCTCGGTTTCCGCGCGGTTTATGAAGCCAATAAGAATGCAGTCTTCTATCTCGACGCGCGCAATCTTACCGATGTGAGCTATATTTCGGCGGTGAGCGTCACGAATATATTTGCTGCCGGGCCGGCGAATTTGTTCAACCCCGGTTCAGGACGCGCCATCTATGCTGGCTTTCGGGTGAGCTACTGAACGGCTGTTCAGGATTCGCGCGCAAAACTCCTGCAAAGCGCACGAATCCCGTCCAACCGCTGCCGCAATCGCACGGCGGAATCCCGCCAACCGGGAGTGGCGCATTGAAAAGTGGTTCGTTGAAAACGGGGAGAGCTGCCGTGACAATTCGAAATCGGGTTCTGCGTTTGGCGATTGCTCCGGCTGCGCTCCTGGCATTCGCCGCTACCGCCGCTGTTCCAGCTGATGCGCAATATTATCGCTGGGGTCCGGATGCGCCGCCTCCGCCGCCGAGCTACGGCGGCAGGATTCATCCGCAAGAGATCGATGCACGCGTGCGTTCGATGGGCTTCCAGCCGGTCGCGGCACCCCGTCCGCGCGGACCGCTCTGGGTCACGCATGCCGTCGATCACAACGGGCAGCCGGTACGCGTGCTGATCGACAGCTATTCGGGCCGCGTTATCGACGTGTTGCGTCCGCAGGGACCGTCGCGGAGTGTCGCGCTCACGCCGCCCGCCAACGTGCCTTACCCGCCGGCGGCACGCTATCCCAACGCGTTCCCGCCGCAGGTGAACGCGCCGCAAAGCGATTATCAGGACGATGACGACGACGATGATGACGACAGCTTTGCCGATCGCAATCAGCCGTATCCGCAGCAGCCGCAATATCAGCAGCAGCCGCAGTATCAGCCTGGGCCCCAGCAGGGTCCGAACGTAATTCCGTTCCAACAGCGCGGTGACAACAAGCGCGTGCCGGCGGCGCCGAAATCGAACGTCGCGAAGAAGAAGGAAACGAAAAAGAAGAACGATGCGAGCGCCGCGCTGACCCCGGAGAAGGAAAAAACCCCGTCTCCGAAAGCACGTCCGCAGGAAGCGCCGAAAGCGAATGCACCGAAGGCCGATGCGAAAACCGCGCAGACGCCGAAAATGCCGGCGACCGATACGACCCGCGCCACCGATCCTGTAACGACAGGCGCGGTGAAGAAGAACGAAGTTCCAACGTTCGACGCACCGAAGAACCGGCCTTCCACAACGCCGCCGGTGCAGCCGCTGCTTTAGAGCCTTTCGGCATCGAAGAAAACAAAAAGGGCGTCCTTTATGGGGACGCCCTTTCTCGTTTGCTCTTTGCCGGAGATCGTTACGCGGCTTTCGCGTCGATTACCTGTGCGGTGTCGTGAGTCCGGCCGATCGGAATCTGGCGCGGCTTCTTGGCTTCGGGAATGCGGCGGACGAGATCGACATGCAGGAGGCCGTTCTCGACGCTGGCGCCGGTGACCTCGACATGGTCGGCAAGCTGGAAGCGGCGCTCGAAGGCGCGGGCCGCGATGCCCTGATAGAGCACCTCGGGTTTCTCTTCCTGCTCGTTCACAGTCTTGTCGCCGCGAATGGTCAGCGCATTTTCCTTAACTTCGATGTTGAGCTCTTTGTCGGTGAAGCCCGCGACCGCAACGGTGATGCGGTAGGCGTCTTCGCCGGTGCGCTCGATATTATACGGGGGGTAGGTTTGCGGTTGGCCGTCGAACGCGCCATCGAGCAGCGAGAACATGCGGTCGAAACCGACGGTCGAACGGTAGAGGGGGGTGAGATCAAATCCACGCATGACATATCCTCCTTCAGAAGCGACA
>CAUJKG010000147.1 GCA_963205465.1 Pseudomonadota bacterium
GCGGCCCGCATATCATGCGCAAACTCCACCGAACCCGGACAATCGATGAAGTGATAGGTTTCGCCCAGGAATTCGGTCGAAGCGATATTGAGTTCGACGCTCATTTTGTGTGCGCGCGCCTCCGCGCCGGCATCGCCGACCGAAGAGCCCGCATCCACATTGCCTGCCCGCGCAATCGCGCCCGTGCGGGCGAGAATGGCCTCCAACAGGGTTGTCTTTCCGGATTGAAACGGACCCACGAGCGCAATGGCGCGCGGTCCTTTTGATCTTATGTCCTGCGTGGTTCCCGCTCCGGCAGCGCCATTGCGCACGGAGCCGTTCTTGTCAGCCATCGACACCTCCCTGACCCGGTGGTGTCGAGCGCCGCTCGCCCGGCTTGACCGGGTAACCGGCCGAGAGAGGACGGCCGGGTAATGATCGTTTCAGCGAAACACTGCGAGCGCAAGCAGATCATGTCTTGCAGCGCAGCGAAGTAAAAAAACAAAACGCGGCCCGGAGTTTGTCCGGACCGCGTTACTGAAGAAAACTTTCGTTTCTTGCAGTCGTTTACTGCAGGTGCAGCTGGCCGACGCCGAGCGAAAGGCCGACACCGACATTGCCTTCGCCCGAGAGCGGCTGCAACGCGACGGTGTTGTGCGAACCGCCGACCAGAATGTTGCCACCGACGCCGAGGCCGAGCGCGATGTTGCCCGATGCACCCGTATAAGTGCCCCGCAGGTCGCCGGGATAGAGGCGGCGGTTATGCGCGTGCACGGCCCAGATCAGGCGGCCGCCGGCGGAAAGATTGAGATCGAGACCGATACGGCCGATGTCCGCGCGATAGCGGTGCGCGCGGCGGCTGTTGACCGGATAGAACACGCAGCCAGCCGTGCGGATCGAGCCGACGATGAAGCTGACGTTCGGCGCAACCTTGCACTCCAGCGTGCCGACGCGCTCGTAATGACCGCGGCGCGGCTGCGCATCCGCGGGGGCCGCGGCGACAGTGAAGATTGCGGCCAGCCCGGCCACCAGCGCGAATAGACGACGATTCATAAAATACGCTCCCTTTTGCGTGAGCCCCATAACACCGGGCTCGTTCTGCTTTGCATAGCGATGCCGCTGCAAATAACACGGATTGGGAGAAAAAGTTCCATTTTCGCGGCGGAATTTTGGCAACCAGTGCGCATCCCCCGTATGTGTTGTCGCAGAACCACAAAGAAAATCTCCCGCAGCAAAAACTGCGGGAGATGCAAAATTTCGAACGCCCGATTCCGTGGGGATTATTTCAGATTGCCGCAGAAACGCTGGATGCGGAGGCCCGCCTCTTCCAGCTCTTTCTCAGAAGTCGCATAGGAAATGCGGAACGCCGGCGAGGAGCCGAACGCCGCGCCATGCACCACCGCCACACCTTCCGTGGCGAGTAGTTCTTTCGCAAAGTCCTCGTCGTTCTCGATCTTCTTGCCCGACGGCGCAGTCTTGCCGAGCGTGCCCGCACAGGACGGATAGACGTAAAACGCGCCTTCCGGCGTCGGGCACTTGATGCCGTTCGCCTGGTTCAACATCGACACGATGAGATCGCGGCGATTCTTGAACGAGACGTTGTGTTTCTCGATGAAGTCCTGCGGACCGTCGAGTGCAGCAACGGCCGCCCACTGCGAAATCGCGGAAGGGTTCGTGGTCGACTGCGACTGCAGCGTGCCCATCGCCTTGATGAGTTGCTCCGGACCCGCGGCATAGCCGATGCGCCAGCCGGTCATGCAATAGGCTTTCGACACGCCGTTCAGGGTCAGCGTACGATCGTAAAGCGAAGGCTCGACCTGCGCCGGGGTCGCAAACTTGAAGCCGTCGTAAACCAGCTTCTCGTACATGTCGTCGGTCAGCACCCAGACCTGCGGATGCTTCTTCAGGACGTCCGTCACCTTCTTCAGTTCGTCATGCGTATAGGCAGCACCCGAAGGGTTAGACGGCGAGTTGAAGATGAACCACTTGGTCTTCGGCGTGATCAGGCGCTCGAGATCATCCGCCTGCACCTTGAAACCATATTCGGCCTTGGTCGGCAGTGGCACCGGGGTGCCGCCGCAGAACTGCACGATATCGGGATAGCTCACCCAATACGGTGCCGGAATGATGACCTCGTCGCCCGGATTGACGGTCGCAACCAGCGCGTTGAACAGCACCTGCTTGCCGCCGGTACCGACCGTAACCTGCGAAGGCTTGTACTTGAGGCCGTTGTCGCGCTCGAACTTGCGGCAGATCGCGGCCTTCAGTTCGGGGATGCCGTCCACGGCCGTGTACTTCGTCTCGCCGCGCTGGATCGCCGCGATCGCCGCGTCCTTGATGTGCTGCGGAGTGTCGAAATCCGGCTCGCCGGCGGAGAGCGCGATCACGTCTTTGCCGGCCGCTTTCATCTCGCGCGCGACGTTGGAAATTCCGATCGTGGGCGACGGCTTGATGCGCGAGAGCGCATCCGAAATGAAGGCCATTTTGGTGCTCCGGATTTGTGCCTTTTGGCGGCGCGGAAACTAGTCAAAGCGCCCGGCTCCCGCAACCGGAACTTAAGGCTCCCTCGCCTAAGAAATGCGGAACAGGAAGGCGGATTCGACATGAACGGTCTGGCTGACGGCATTGCTTCCGGCATCTGGCTCACAGCCGCGCGGCTCCGCGCCTATTCGCTGATTCTGCTGGCCCTCGCGCTGCTGGCGCTCGGCGCCCTGGCCGCGACCTCGAACGGCCTGAACGACTATCAGGGCCGGCCGCTCGGCACCGATTTCTCGAACGTCTACGCCGCCGGGAAATACGTGCTGGATGGCAAGCCGGAGGCCCCCTTCAACCCGCCGCTCCAGCACAAGAAAGAGCAGGAAATTTTCGGGGAAAAGACGCCGTTCTACGGCTGGCACTATCCGCCGATTTTCCTGTTTCTCGCCGCCGCGCTCGCAAGCCTCCCGTACCTTGCCGCACTGACAATCTGGCAGGCCGCGACGCTGGCGCTCTATCTCGTCTCGATCCGCTCCATTTTGCCGCGGACGGAAACATGGCTGCCGGCGCTCGCCTTTCCTGCCGTCTTCATCAACATCGCGCATGGGCATAACGGCTTCCTGACCGCAGCCCTGATCGGCGGCGGCTTGTGGCTCCTGGAACGCAAACCGGTCGCGGCGGGAATCCTGTTCGGCCTTCTGATTTACAAGCCGCAATTCGGCGTCCTCATTCCACTCGCGCTACTCGCGGGCGGATACTGGCGCGCCTTTACAAGCGCGGGCATCACCGTGGTCGCACTCTGCGCGGCGGCGTATCTCGCCTTCGGCATGGGCGTCTGGGAAGCTTTTCGCGAAAGCATGACCTTCACGCGCGAGGTCGTGCTGGAACAAGGCCAGACCGGCTTTCAAAAAATCCAGAGCGTATTCGCAGCCGTGCGTCTGCTCGGCGGACCGGTTGGGCTCGCTTATGCCGCGCAGGCCATCACCTTTGCCGTTGCCGCCTTCTGTCTCATTCGGATCTGGCGGAGCCACGCCGCCTTCGCGCTGAAGGCTTCGGCCTTGATCGCGGCCAGCATGCTGGCGACACCTTATCTTCTGGACTACGACCTGATGATCGCCGCGCCCGCGATTGCCTTCCTCGCCGCGCATGGCCTCGCAAAAGGTTTTGCGCGCTACGAGAAATCCGTGCTGGCTTTTGTTTTCCTTGCGCCGCTGCTCACGCGCGCAATTGCGGAGCAGATATTCGTGCCCCTCGGCCTGATTGCGCTGATCGCGCTCTTTGCAATTACGCTTCGCCGCGCAGGACTGGACCGGAGAGCGGCGCCAGCCACGCTTCCAGCGCGCTGAAGGTCGCATTCGCGCCCGCGACGACTTCGTTCTGCGCGTCACGCTCCGCCTTGTCGAACAGCGAACCGAGCGAAGCGCCGAATGCACGCCACTCCTGCGCGGCCTGTTTGCCGTAGCCGGAATAAAAGGAAAGCGCACCGGCAACCGGGCTGCCGAAGTGACGATGCAAATGTTTGCGGATGATCTGGCCGCCGAGCGTTGCACCCTCGATGACATAAAGCCCGCCCATGCGCCGTTCGAACGAAGACAGAGCAGGAAGCGCAACGTCGGAAATAGAAGCGCTTATGTCGCCTAGCGCACGCAGATCTGCATCGAGAAGATGCGTTTTACGCCGGTGCGCAAGTTTTTCCGCAAGATTCGCCGGAAGTTCGCAGAAGATTTGTTCTTCGAATGGAAAATAGAATTCCCTCAATCGCCGTAGCAGGCTACGATAGTCTTCAAGCGAATAATCTTCAGCGAAGATCGCGCGCATTGGCGGCGATCGCTCGATGGAAGCATGCGCGCTGGAAGTTTCGAGCCCAAGCTTCGCCATAATTAACTGCGCATCTGCCTTGGGGGAGGGTTCGGTACCTGCGCCGGGAACAGTATCCGGCATTGAGAAGGTCATTTGTCCGAACCTGCAGATTTCAGCACTGATTACGCCCAATCCATCGTGAGGTTGCAGGCCGAAGGAAAATCCTTCGACCGCGACATCTGCGAAGGCGAACCGATCCGCACGCCGGGAGCGATCCAGCCCCATGGCGCATTGATCGGCGTCGACGGTGATGTCATCGCAATCGCGAGCCAGAATGTCTCCGATTTTCTGGGCGCGGATGTGGCGGACGTAATCGGCCGAAGCGCGCGCGATTTTCTGCCCGCCGCGCTTCTGGAAGCAATCGCAAAGGAACGCGCTGAAGGACGCCTTTCCACAATCAATCCCTCCTGCTTTTCGCGGCGTCTGCCGTTGCGGGTGCCCAGCGCCTGCTGGGCGCACCATCGCGGCGGCATGACGTACATCGAACTGGAAAATTTAAGCGGCATTCCGGAAGACGATACCGGACACGACCGCATCGCCGAGCGCGCGCTTGCCGCGATCCGCGACGCCGGCAGCATCGAAACGCTGGATGCCATCGTGCTGAAAGCAGTCCGCAACCTCGGCGGTTACGAGCGCACGCTGGTCTATCGCTTCGACGAGGATTGGAACGGGATTACCACTGCCGAGGATATGCGCGAAGGCGCTTATCAGCCGTTTCTGGGTCTGCGTTTTCCCGCATCCGACATTCCCGCGCAGGCCCGCGAACTCTATAGGGAAAATCTGCTGCGCTTCATGGCCAACCGCGACGCCAAGCCCATGCGCATCGCCACCGTTGGTCCTGAGGTCAGACCCGACCTCTCCGGCGCGCGTCTGCGCGCGCAATCGCCGCTGCATCTCGAATACCAGCGCAACATCAACGTGAACGGCGCAATGTCGGCTTCGGTGATGAAGCACGGCAAGCTATGGGGTCTTATCGTCGGCCATCACCGGGAGCCGAACTTGGTCCCGCCCGCGGCCGCGGCCGGCATAGGCAACATCGTGCAGAGCTATGCCATGCGGCTGCACGATCTCGAAGACCGCAAGCTGCGCACGCACCGCGCCGAGCAGCAGCGCATCTATTCCGCGCTGCTCGAACAGATGGCCGTACGCGACGACTTCGTGGACGCACTTACCACCGGCCCGGTCGGATTGCCTGCCCTTCTGCAAGCCGGAGGTGCCGCGATCGTCCGCAACAGCAGAATATACAAGACCGGCGAAACACCCCCGGATGAAGTCATCCTCGCGATCCTGAAACTCCGGAACGTTATCGCCACGGACGTGATTGCGACGGCTCATGCCGCCGAATGGGACGCCGCACTTGCCGGACACCACAAAACCGCAAGCGGCATCCTGATCGTTCCGCTCAACGACGATCTGCAAACATATATCCTCTGGTTCCGGCCCGGCGTTTCCGAAACCGTGAACTGGGCCGGCAATCCGCAAAAAGCGATGGACGAAAGCGGAATGCGCGCGCTGCCCCGTCGTTCGTTCGAGCGCTGGACCGAAGAACGCTCCGGGAATTCAGAGCCCTGGACGCTCGCCGATATCGAAATGGCAACCTCGCTCGGCTTCGCCATTGGCGAGGTGATTCTGCGTCACGGCCGCAAGATCAAAGCGCTGAGCCAGCGTCTGTTCAATGCCGAGCGCACGACCGCAGCGCAGGACGTGACCGAGATTGCGCTGCGGACCGCGCTGCAGGAAAAGGAAGCGGAAATCCAGCAGAAGAATTTCCTGCTGCGCGAGGTCGATCACCGCGTGCGAAACTCGCTCGCGCTGATCTCCAGTATGCTGCAGTTGCAGGGGCGCTCCACCACCGACCCCTTCGTGCGGCAGCAATTCATCGAAGCGAGCCGCCGCGTCATTACCGTCGGCCACGTCCATCAGCGGCTCTATCAGACCGGCGAACTGCGCGCGCTCGACTTCGGCGATTATCTGCGCGCCCTGACCGCGGACCTGTCCGACAGCGCCGGCGCCGACACCAACAAGCGGCTCGTGCTCGAAACCAAGCCGGCGACGCTCAACGCCGATACCGTGATCCCGCTCGGCCTGATCGTGAACGAACTCGTCACCAATGCCTTCAAACACGGCGAACGAAAATCCGGGCCCCTGACGGTGAACGTATCCTTCGTGCAGGACAGCGGCGGCATGCGCCTGAGCGTGCAGGACGACGGCCCCGGCCTGCCGGAAGGCTTCGACCCGAAGAAGAATACCGGTCTCGGCATGCGGCTCGTGAACGGGCTCATTCTTCAATTGAATGGCAAACTCGAATTCGAATCGAACGGCGGCACGCGCTTCACCATTCTTGTGCCGAAGAAAAGCGAAAACGCCGCAATGCAGCCGCGGGAGAGCTGACACGACCTCTTCACGCCGATTTGCTATGCTGCCGCCTGTCCAATAGTTCGCGGCGGAGGATCGGCGTGCTCACGCTTTATTCGATGCAATCGTCCGGCAACAGCTACAAGGTGCGCATGCTGCTCGCGCGCATGGCGATGCCTTATCATTTGATCGAGATCGATCGTTTCAAGGGCGAAAACCGCACTCCCGAATATCTCGCGATCAACCCGGATGGCCGCCTGCCCGCTTTGCAGCTCGACGACGGCCGCATGCTCGCGGAGTCGAATGCCATTCTGGTTTATCTCGCGCAGGGAACGCCCTGGCTGCCGGAAGATCGCTTCGACTATGCCGAAACGCTGCGCTGGATGTTTTTCGAGCAGCACAGCCACGAGCCGGCGATCGCAGAAGCGCGCTTCTGGCTGCATTTCGTGCGCGGCGGGCGCGAATTGCGCAAGCACGAGATCGACCAGTGGATGGAGCGAGGCTACGCCGCGCTCTCTTTGATGAACCAGCACCTTTCCACCCACGACTTTTTTGTGGGCAATCGGGAGACCGTCGCCGATCTTGCACTCTATGCGCACACCCATGTCGCGCCGGAAGGCGAGTTCGATCTCAGCGCATTTCCTGCCATCCAGCGCTGGCTTGCCCGAATTGCCTCGCAGGCCGCGCATATTCCGCTGGATGCGGCCCATTCCAGCGTCAGTTTCGGGATTTCTCCGCGTTCGGGGACGCCGGCCGGGTGATTTAACGTTTCATTACCCGATTACCTTAAATTTTAGGAGACTT
>CAUJKG010000148.1 GCA_963205465.1 Pseudomonadota bacterium
AAAGCCTTTTCAGTTCATATAACGAAGTATAGGATGGAATAGATGGAGACTACGGCGCAGGCGCTCTAAAGCAAAAGGCAAGAAGGGCGCGGTGCCGCTACGCGTAAATGTACGTTTTATCAATGACTTACAAGACGGCGGCCATTGGACGGGGCTGGCGCAGCATGATCGCGGGAGAGGTCTTCCCGCAGCGAGCGCGCAAGTTCACCGGCCCGGCTACCGGAAAGCCCAGAACAATATGTCTGCGCTGCTTCCATTGTTGAACTAAAGGAGCGAAAGCCATGATTGAAGTCGGCAAATCCCTAACCCGGGAAATCGTGGTCGACGACGCGCGGGCAATTTCCTTCATGGGCCCTGAACTCAGGGTCTATGGCACCCCCAGCGTCCTGGCGGACATCGAGTTCGTCTGCCGCGACCTGCTTCGTTCGCTGCTTCCCGAAGGCCAGGACAGCGTCGGTTCGCAGGTCGTGCTCGACCACATCGGCGCAGCGCCCTTGGGCGCAAAGGCCAATATCAGCGCCGCGATCGCATCCGTCGACAACCGCAAGGTCGTGTTTTCGGCGACGGTGACTTTCAACGGCAGGGAAATTGCGCGCGCGAATCATACCCGGACCATCGTGGTCGTCGCCGATCTCAAGGCGCGCATCGCGAAGTTAAAGCCATAAATTGAAGCAATAGGAGCGTAGCATGGCGGAACTTTCATTCCGTGAAGAAGTAAAACAGCTTCGGATCGGAAATGGAGAATACTTCGAAGGCGAAGGCATTCTCGCCGTTACGAAGGCGCTCCTGCAGTCGGGAATTTCCTATGTCGGCGGCTATCAGGGCGCGCCGGTTTCGGCGCTCGTCGATGTGCTCAGCGATGCCAGCGATCTGCTGGAGGAGCTCGGCGTGCATCTGGAAACTTGCGCGAACGAGGCCGGCGCCGCGGCAATGCTGGGCGCCTCCATCAACTACCCCATACGCGGCGCGGTTACCTTCAAATCCATCGTCGGCACCAACGTCGCTTCCGACGCGATTTCCAATCTGTCGTCGCCGGGTGTCATCGGCGGCGCGCTGATCATCGTCGGCGAAGACTACGGCGAGGGCTCCAGCATCATTCAGGAGCGCAGCCACGCGATTGCTGCGAAATCGCAGATCTGGCTGATGGACCCGCGGCCCGAACTGCAAAAGGTCGTCGATATCGTCGAGCGCTCCTTCGAGCTTTCCGAGGCTTCCAATACGCCGGTCATGATGGAGTTGCGCATTCGCGCCTGCCACCTCGATGGCCGGTTCGAGGCGCGCGACAACAAGCGCCCGAAATATTCCAAGCGCGATCTCATCGAGAACCCGATCTTCAACAAGGACCGGATCAGCCTGCCGCCGGCGACTTACGTGCAGGAGAAGCTGAAAGTCGAGGTCCGCCATCCCGCCGCCGTGCGCTACGTGGCCGAGAACAAGATCAACGAGATTTTCGACGGCGACCTCTCGGATGTCGGCTTCATCCTGCAGGGCGGCATGTACAATCATGTGATCGCAGCGCTGAAGGCCCTCAATCTTGCCGACGACTTCGGCAACAGCCGCGTTCCCCTGCTCGTCCTGAACTGCGTCTATCCGCTGGTTCCCGCCGAGATCGAGAATTTCTGCCGCGGCAAGAAGGGAGTGCTCGTCATCGAGGAAGGGCAACCCAACTTCATCGAGAACGACATCAAGGCACTGCTCTCGGACGCGGAAATCGACACCAAGGTTTCCGGCAAGAATTGTCTGCCGATCGCCGGCGAATATGTCGGCGCGGTCCTGATCGAAGGCTTCGATAAATTCTTCGTCCGCTCCCGCCCGGCCAATCTCGACGGACGCGCGGCGGCGGCCGTCATCAAGTCGTTCCAGGACGACAAGCGCAAGGTCGCCGAAATCCTCGGCGCGCCGCTGCCGACCCGGCCGCCGGGACTGTGCACCGGATGCCCGGAGCGGCCGGTCTTCAGCGCGCTCAAGCTCGTGCAGGAGCAGGTCGGGAAGGTTCACGTCAGCGGCGACATCGGCTGCCACAGCTTTGCGACGCTCGAGCCCTTCAAGCTCGGCAATACCATCCTCGGTTACGGCCTCGGCCTGGCGTCGTCGGTCGGCCTTTCCTCGATGATGAAGAATCCGGTCGTCAGCATCATGGGCGACGGCGGTTTCTGGCATCAGGGTCTCACCACCGGTGTCGCAAACCACGTCTTCAACAAAGACGAGGGCGTCCTCGTCATCCTGAAGAACGGTTATGCGTCCGCCACCGGCCACCAGCACATTCCGTCGACCGGCACCAACTCGCGCGATCAGGCGAGCGAGATGGATCTCGAAAAGGCGCTGCGCGGCGTCGGCGTCAAATGGATCGAAACGGTCGGCTCCTACCGGGTCGGCAAGATGATCAACGTGCTGAAGCGCGCGATCCTCGCCCGCGGCAAGGGCCTGCGCGTCATCATCGCCGAAGGCGAGTGCATGCTGGCGCGGCTCCGCCGCGAAAAGCCGATCGTCTCCGCGCAGGTAAAAGCCGGCAACAGAGTGCTCCGCACCAAGTACGGCGTCGACGAAACCACCTGCACGGGCGACCATTCGTGCATCCGGCTCTCCGGCTGCCCGACGCTCACGATCAAATCCAATCCCGATCCGCTGCGGAAAAATCCCGTCGCCTATGTGAACGACGGTTGCGTCGGCTGCGGCAATTGCGGTGAAGTCGCCCACGCCGCGATCCTTTGTCCATCCTTCTACAAGGCAGACGTGGTGCAGAACCCGAATTTCCTCGACCGGCTCATGGCCCGCATGCGCGGCGCATTCATCCGCTTCATGCAGCGGCGGCAGCAGGTTGCGGCATGAATTCCTACACAACGAATACCCGCTCGATCCTGATCGCTGCATTGGGCGGCGAAGGCGGCGGAGTGCTCTCCGGCTGGATCATCTCGGGGCTGCGCGCGGCCGGCTATATCGTACAGGGCACGTCCATTCCCGGCGTCGCGCTGCGCACCGGAGCGACCACCTATTAT
>CAUJKG010000149.1 GCA_963205465.1 Pseudomonadota bacterium
CGAGCAGCACGAGTGCGGTGACGACCGGCCACAGGAAAGTCAGAACGCCGATGGCAATGCCAAGCAGCCCGATCACTGCAAGCCACCATCGCGGAGCGCGCGCGGTCTTTCCGGCGATCGCCGCGATCAACGCAAACACGCCATCCGCCAATGCGAAGGCGCCATAGACAAGAACCAGCGACAAGACTGTAATCTGAGGCCACAACACTGCGACAACGCCAAACACGATCGCTGCCAGCCCTCGCAACAGAAACAACCACCAGTTTTCGCTGAGAACGCCAATCAAGCTGGGTACCCGGCCCTTCGTTTCCGCGTTTATCATCGTAACGCTCCCTTGCTGTCGTGCCTTGCGGGATGAATGTACGATACACAACAGATGCGCTGAAACGCGGAACCCGCACGGCAGTTCCGCGGTTTTGCAGATTGCGCCTTTGCAACACTCCGGCTACGTTAAATTCCTCAATCCTCTTCTCGTTTCTGTGAATTATCTCTGATGGATTTTCGCAAAGATATCGTCGACGCGGTTGGCAACACTCCGCTGATTCAGCTCTGGCGCGCCAGCCAGGCGACCGGCTGCAATATTCTCGGCAAGGCCGAATTCATGAATCCCGGCCAGTCGGTGAAGGATCGTCCTGCCAAGCAGATGATCCTGGAAGCCGAGAAGCGCGGCGACTTGAAACCCGGCGGCGTGGTCGTCGAAGCGACTGCCGGCAATACCGGAATCGGCCTGGCGCTGGTTGCGAATTCGCGCGGCTATCGCACCATCATCGTCATCCCCGACACGCAGAGTCAGGAAAAGAAAGACATGCTCCGGCTATGCGGTGCGGAGCTCGTCGAAGTACCGGCAGTGCCCTACTCCAATCCGAATAACTATCAGCACGTCGGAAAGCGGCTCGCGGACGAATTACGCAAGACCGAGCCGAACGGCGTCTTGTTCGCCGATCAGTGGAACAATCTCGACAACCGCAAAGCGCATTTCCTTTCGACCGGTCCGGAGATCTGGACACAGACCGAAGGCAAGGTCGATGCCTTCATCTGCTCGGTCGGCACGGGCGGTACGCTCGCGGGCACTTCTTTGTTTCTGAAAGATAAGAACAGGAACATTCTCATCGGCTGCGCGGATCCGCGCGGCGCGGCGATGTACAGCTATTTCTCGACCGGAAAGGCCGAAGCAAGCAGCGGCGATTCCGTCACCGAAGGCATCGGGCTCGGACGCGAGACCGTGATGATCAAGGACATCAAGGTCGACCGGCCTTATCTCATTCCCGACGAAGAGGCGCTGCCCGCAGTGTTCGACCTCCTGGAGCACGAAGGGCTCGTATTAGGCGGTTCGTCGGGGATCAACATTGCTGGCGCCATCCGCATGGCGAAAGAAATGGGCCCGGGGCACACCATCGTTACCGTGCTTTGCGATTACGGCACGCGCTACCAGACCAAGCTCTTCAATCCTGCGTTTCTCCGTCAGAAAAAGCTGCCCGTGCCGGCCTTTCTCGAGCGCAAAATTCCGGTTCCCGGACCGGACAAACTCTTCGTTTGACGCAGTCGGTTGACGCTGCCGCAGAGTTACCCTTAGGTGACGCGCCAGCCAGCGCGCCGACGCGAGCAAGCCTTGTTTCCCTTCTTCGACATGAGGCCATTTCGATGCTCGATACCGCGAAACTCACCGAACTGAAGCACAAAATCGCCGAGAACCCCGGCGTCGTGATCGAATTCGCCGCCAAAGAACATGGCGTCTCCTGCCAGACGATCCTCGAAGCGCTGCCGGACGAAATGCGCAAATTCGCGCCGGGCGACAAGTTCATCGAGACGATGGAAGATCTTTCGACCTGGGGCGATGTCACCACGATCATCAACACCGACGACGGCATTTTCGAAATCGGCGGAGCGATGCCCAAAGGCACGCTCGGTCACGGCTACTTCAATCTTGGCGGTTCTGCCGGGCTGCACGGCCATCTCAAACACGACCGCTGCGGCTCGGTCGCTTTCGTCGAGCGCACATTCAACGGCAAGACTTCGATCTTCGTCGCATTCGTCAATGTCGACGGCGGCATCATGTACAAAGTCTTCGTCGGCCGCGACGAGAAGCGCGAATTAAAACAGGATCAGGTCGAGAAGTTCCGCGCGTTGCGCGAGAAGCTCTGCGCATGATGCGCATCGCACTTGCGGCGGTTCTCATTCTGACGGCCGCGGGTGCGCAGGCGCAATCGAACGCGCTGCCGAAAATTGCCAAGGACACCGACTACGCAGCGGCCCGCAAGACCCTGCTTGCGCAGGGATATGTTCCGGAACGGCTCGCGGATGCCATGACCTGCGAAAAGGATGATCCGCGTTGCTTTCCCGAGACTTTCAGCTGCGCGGGAACCGGCCTTGGCGCATGCCTTCATATCTGGCGGCGCGGCAACGCTCTGATCGAGGTGAATACGATCGGCGAACAGCCGGTAGTAAATCGCATCCGCTGCCGCAGCGGCTGTTAAAAGAACCGCACATCCCGGAGTTGCGAAGTCGTTTCCTCTGTTCGACACTCTGCATAGAACAGCAGCGGAATCGTCATGTCCCCTTCCAATCCTTTTGTCACGCCCGAATGGCTCGAAGCCGAACGCAACAAGCCTGACGTCGTCATCGTCGATGGCTCATGGTATCTGCCCGCGATGAAGCGCGACGGACGCGCCGAATATCACAGCGCGCACATTCCCGGCGCGGTCTACTTCGACATCGACGAAGTGAAGGACATTAACTCGACGCTTCCGCACATGCTGCCGCCGCCCGAAGTCTTTTCGCTCCATATGGCGCGGCTTGGCATTTCGGACGGACAGCGCATCGTCGTCTATGACGGCGCTGGATTGTTCTCGGCACCCCGCGTCTGGTTTACTTTCAAAGTGTTC
>CAUJKG010000150.1 GCA_963205465.1 Pseudomonadota bacterium
GACCACCGGAACGGTCGCGAGCGACAGCACGTTGTTGATCACCGTCGGCTTGCCGAAGAGCCCCTTGATTGCAGGCAGCGGCGGCTTCGCGCGCACCTGCCCGCGCTTGCCTTCGATGCTTTCGAGGAGCGAAGTCTCCTCGCCGCAGACATAAGCCCCCGCGCCCGTGCGCACTTCGATGTCGAAATCGAACGCGGAGCCGAGCACGTTCTTACCTAGAACTCCGCCCTTGCGTCCCGCTTCGCAGGCCGCAGCGAATGTCGCAATCGCATGCGGATACTCGGAACGGATATAGACATAGCCTTTCGTCGCGCCGGTCGCGACACCGGCAATCGTCATGCCTTCGATCAGCACGAACGGATCGCCTTCCATAATCATGCGGTCCGCAAACGTGCCGCTGTCTCCTTCGTCGGCGTTGCAGACAATGTATTTCTGATCGGCAGCAGTAGCCGCGACCGTTTTCCATTTGATGCCGGTTGGAAAACCTGCGCCGCCACGCCCGCGCAGACCCGAATTTGTCACCTCCTCGACGACGTTCTCGGGACCGGCTTCAATCGCTTTCGCAAGACCTTTGTAGCCATCGTGGGCCTTGTAATCTTCTAGCGAGCGCGGATCGACGACCCCGACGCGCGCGAAGGTGAGCCGGGTCTGGTTCTTGAGCCATGGAATCTCGTCAGTCACGCCATGCGAGAGAGGATGCGCGCCATCACCGAGCATCGCATCGAACAGGCTCTCGACATCGTCGCACGTGACCGGACCATAAGCGATCCTCCCTTGCGGCGTTTGCACTTCGAGCAAAGGCTCGAGCCAGTGAAGTCCTCGCGAGCCGTTGCGAACGATCAGAACTTCCTTGCCGCGTTTTTGAGCGCTCGCTTTGAAGGTTTCCGCAATTTCGTCCGCGCCGCAGGCAACCGCAGCCGCATCGCCGGGAATGTAAATCTTCAAGCTCATCGCAGCACCTCCGCGACGAGCTGATCAACGCGCTTCTCATCAAGCCGGCCGTAGATTTTTCCATCGAGCATCGCCGACGGCGCAACCGAGCAAAGCCCAAGGCAATAGATCGGCTCGAATGTCACGCGGTCGTCCGCGGTCGTCTCTCCAATTTTCACACCGAGCTTCTGCTCCGCCCGCGCGCAAAGATGATCGCCGCCCGCGGCCTGACAGGCTTCCGCGCGACAGAATTTCAATACGCGATTGCCGGCGGGCTCGTGGCGAAAGTCGTGATAGAAGGTGAAGGTGCCGTGGACCTCGGCGCGCGACAGGTTGAGCGCTTCGGCGATCATCGGAATCACCGGCTCCGGCACGTATCCGAAGGTGCGCTGCACGTCGTGCAGGATTGGGAGCACCGGCCCCTGGCGGTGAGCGTGGTTCGCAATAATTTCGCGTGCGAGATCTTCGCGCCAGGACTCATATTTTCCCATCAGACTCAAGGTCCTTAGCTTTCGAGAATAGATCCAAGGTGCCTACTCGGTGGCACCCCAATCAATATTGACGTTCCGTTCTGCAATAGAAAAAAACTATTAATCTAGCCTCAATTTATTGAGTTCTTGGGTGAAAAGTGTGGGTTTTTCGCCAAATCCCTATTCAATCGTTTGATTTATATAGACTTTATCGCAATCGAAATAACCTATCGATAGATCGGAGTAAACTTTTTGGCTCTCGCAAGCCTTTGCCAGCGAAGCGAAATATCTTTGTCTATGGAAAAATCGGGAACGGAAGGTCCGCGGGACGCTTGAGCGGAGACCGTCGTGCGGGATTGGAGACCGGCGGCCAAAACCCCAAATATGGCGGAGACGGAGGGATTCGAACCCTCGATACGCCTTGAGAGCGTATAACGGTTTAGCAAACCGCCGCCTTCAGCCACTCGGCCACGTCTCCGTGGTGCGAGCTATGCCGGAGCAAGTGTTCCTTTGCAAGGCTGACAAACTGGCGCCGCGCAAAGGATTCTGCCGCGGCCATTTGTGCGGAAAAGTTTCGAACGAAATCGTGCCCTTCCCGTTGTCCTCACAGGAAGGAGAAAACCGGCAGCCCTTTTCAGGGGCTTTTTTGTTTGAGCGACACGCTCACGCCCCATTACCGAGCTAGAAATGCTGCCGTTATCGTTATGTGTGGAATTTGTGGTGAAATACGAAGGCGCGGTGACGCTGCGAGTGCGGCTGTCACCGAGGCCATAGCAGGCAATCTTAAACATCGCGGGCCTGATGCAGGCGGACTCTATGCGCAACGGAACGTTGCACTGGGCCATCGCCGTCTCAGCATTCTCGACCTCAGCCCCGCCGCAGACCAGCCGATGGTCGATATCGAGTTGGGGCTCGCCATCGCGTTCAACGGCTGCATTTATAACTTTCGTGAATTGCGCGGCGAACTGGAAGCGAAAGGTTATCGCTTCGTCACCGGCGGCGACACGGAAGTCATCCTGAAGAGCTATCACGCCTGGGGTCCCCGCTGCGTCGAGCGCTTCAAGGGCATGTTCGCCTTTGCGATTCTCGAGCGCGAAAGCGGCCGGGTCGTGCTCGCGCGCGACCGGCTCGGCATCAAGCCGCTCTACTACACCGACAACGGCGAGCGGCTTCGCTTCGCCTCTACCTTGCCGGCGCTGCTTGCACCCGGCGACGTGGATACCAGCATCGACCCGATAGCATTGCATAATTATCTGAGCTTCCACGGTGCGGTGCCTGCGCCACGAACCATCTTCAACGGGGTGAAAAAACTTGCGCCCGGAACGCTGCTGACGATCGAGCCCGACGGCACGCATCGCAAAGAAATCTACTGGCGCGTATCCGTTCATTCAAAGGATCGCACCCTTACCGAAGCGGAGTGGACCGAGGCGGTCCGCGAAAATTTGCGAACTGCAGTCGAGCGCCGCCGTATCGCCGACGTGCCGCTCGGTGTTCTTCTCTCCGGCGGGCTCGACTCTTCCCTGCTGGTCGCATTACTTGCGGAAAGCGGGCAGCAAGATCTGCAGACGTTTTCGATCGGCTTTGAGAGCGTAAACGGCCTCGAAGGCGACGAATTCATCTATTCGGATATCGTGGCAAAGAAGTTCGGCACCAACCATCATCGTATTCCAATTGCGACCTCGCGTGCGATTCCCGCGATGGCGGGTGCGGTCGCGCAGATGTCGGAACCGCAGGTCAGCCACGATGCCATCGGCTTCTATTTGCTGTCGGAAGAAGTCTCCCGGCACGTCAAGGTCGTTCAGTGCGGCCAAGGCGCGGACGAAGTCTTCGGCGGTTATCACTGGTATCCGCACATGCTGCGCTCGAACGATCCAGTGAGCGACTATATGCGCGTCTACTGCGAACACAGTCACGACGAAATCACGGAAGCAGTAACCCCGGATTTCGCCGGAGAAGATCACAGCCGTGCCTTGATCGAGCAGAAGTTCGAAATGGCGCAAAGCGACCGCGCCATCGACAAAACGCTGGAGCTCGACCAGGAAATCATGATGGTCGATGACCCGGTGAAGCGCGTCGACAACATGACCATGGCCTTTGGTCTCGAGGCGCGGACGCCGCTGCTCGATCACGAGCTTGTCGAACTTGCCGCACAAATTCCGGCC
>CAUJKG010000151.1 GCA_963205465.1 Pseudomonadota bacterium
CATCCGAGGCGGGAGAGCCGGCCGGACTGCCTGACGGGGCCGAGCGAATTCGCCTGGACGACGAAAATAGTTCCAGCGAAGGCAAAGAAACGACTGACGGAGCTGCGCGCACTGAGAAACTTGCGCGCACGGACATTCGCCATATCGCCGATCCCGCCGACCTGGCGAAAGCTCATCAGCTCGCGGAGCGCTTTGCCAAGGCTATGCGAGCCCGGATCGTGCGGCGTCAACAGATCCGCAATCGCGGCCGGCGGCTCGACATCCGCAGGAGCATCCACCGCAACATTTCGCACGGTGGCACGCTGATCGATCTTTCCTGGCGCAAGCGGAAGGAAAAGCCGCTCCGGCTCGTGGTACTGCTCGATGCGTCCGGCTCGATGAATCTCTACACCGCTTTCTTCATTCGCTTTTTGCACGGCGTCGTAGACGCCTTTCGTGAAGCGGAGGCATTCGTCTTTCATACGCGGCTCGCGCATGTATCCGCTTCCCTGCGTGATCAGGACGTTTCGCGTGCGGTCGATCGTCTGTCGTTGATGGCGCAGGGGATCGGTGGCGGCACCAAGATCGGCGAGAGCCTTGCGACCTTCAATCGCTGGCATGCGCGGCGCGTCATCCATTCGCGGACTGCGGTCATGATCGTGTCCGACGGCTACGATACCGGCGAACCGGAAGTGCTTGGCGAGGAAATGCGCAAGCTGCGCCGACGCTGCCGGCGCATCATTTGGCTCAATCCGCTGATCGGCTGGAAGGATTATGAACCGCGCGCGCGCGGCATGCAGGCGGCGCTTCCTTATGTCGATCTGTTTGCGCCGGCACATAATCTCGAAAGCCTTGCCGCTCTTGAACCGTATCTTGCGAGAGTCTGATGACGGAAGCCGCGCATGATGTTCTTGAACTCGTCTCCAGCCTCAAGGCGCAGGGACAACCTTTCGCGCTTGCGACCGTCGTCCGCACGGTTTCAGTGACGGCGGCAAAGGCCGGTGCGAAGGCAGTGATAAAACCCGACGGCACGATCTCCGAAGGCTGGGTCGGTGGCGGCTGTGCGCGCGCGGCGGTGTTGAAAGCGGCGCGCGAAGCGTTGGCCGACGGCAAGCCGCGGCTGGTTTCGGTGCAACCGCCGGACGTATTGCAGGAGCAGGGCGTCGAGCCGGGCGAGGAACGCGAAGGCGTGAAATTTGCGAAGAACATGTGCCCGAGTCAGGGCACCATGGATATCTTCGTCGAGCCCGTGTTGCCGCGGCCTGAACTCGTAATCTGCGGCTCCAGCCCGGTCGCGGTGCGGGTGGCAACGCTCGCAGGTCACACAGGGTTTTCGATCACGGTATGCGCGCCGCAGTCCGAGCAGAACGATTTTGCCGCCGCCGACCGCCGCATCGAAAGCTACGTGCTGCCGGTGAAGCAGGAGGCCACGCGCTACATTATCGTCTCGACGCAAGGCAAAGGCGATGAGGCCGCGCTGAAGTCCGCGTTGTCGGTCGAGGCCGATTATGTCGCCTTCGTCGGTAGCCGCAGGAAAGCGGCGGCTTTGCGCGAGAAGTTCGCAAAAGACGGGATGAGCGACGAGCAGCTTGTGCGGTTCAAGGCGCCTGCCGGCATAGACCTCGGCGCTATCACGCCGGACGAGATTGCGGTTTCGATTCTTGCAGAAATCATCGCCGTTCGCCGCCGGAAATACGGGCGCGATATGGCTGCTGCTGCAACGATGAAAGGGTAATGCAATGGATATGACTGGAACCAGGCGGATCGAAGCGCCACGCGAAACAGTCTGGGCGGCACTGAACGATCCGGAAATTCTGAAGCAGTCGATCCCGGGCTGCGAGAAGATCGAGAAGTTATCAGATACCGAAATGACTGCGACCGTCGTCTTCAAGGTCGGCCCGGTGAAGGCGACGATGAACGGCAAGGTGATGCTGTCCGATCTCGATCCGCCCAACGGCTATACGATCACAGGAGAGGGTTCGGGCGGTGCCGCGGGTTTTGCCAAAGGCGGCGCGAAGGTATCGCTTGTCGAGGAGGATGGCGCGACCAACCTCAATTACCAAGTAAAAGTGGAAATTGCGGGAAAGCTCGCACAGCTCGGCTCGCGCCTGATCGATTCCACCGCGAAGAAACTTGCCACGGAATTCTTTGAAAGATTTGGCGAGATCGTCGCGCTGCACGCTGTAACAACAGAAGCCTCCGGAGCTGTTTCACCAGAGCCGGCTGGAGAAAAGAAGGGCTGGCTTCGGTCGGTTTTTCGTTAAGTCGAGGAGCGCCCGATGGGGTGTTGTATTGCTGCGGCCTTGATTGCAAGCCAGGGGCTTACGCTTTCGGAGCGCGTGCGGAAGTTTTTTCTGCAGCGGCTGGCGCTTGAATATTTTCGCCTTTCTCCGGCGCTCGTAATCATTGTGTTCGGTGCCGAGCTGCTTTCGCTTGCTGCGCTTTTCCAGTTTGAATTCGGCTTCGCGCGTCTTCATGTTGATCATTTTCTGGCATTCGTGAAAACGCTTGGCTTTCCCGGCGATGCGTCTACCGAATTTGCGATTTGTAAGGGCGTCGCGGCCCCGAATTGAAAGTCAATCGATCGGCTCGACGGTCACTGTCATTTAACCGGACCAACGATGGAGTCGATTTCCCTGCTCCAGCGAACAATATTCGCGTTAGCGTAATCAAAATTCCTGTTGCTTGAATAGCGATGCTTGCGACCGTAGCGCCTTCAAGCCGGCAATCTGCGCTTTGCAGAAGCCGGAAAACATTTGACGTCAGTCGTTTTTTTCAAACGTAATATCGCTCCACAGGAATTGGAAAGGCGCTGGCCTATCTTTCAGGCTCTGATTGGCCGCGAGGATAGATTGCGCTGCGGATCGTTTTATTGATGTGTTCTTCGCTGCCTTTTTCCCATTAGGCCGCTCTGCGCAAAAAAGCGTCACCCAGCAAAATCGTTAGGACGTTTCACACGGCGCAGCTTCATCGCAGCCAAGGCTTTCGTTGGGCCCAGGTATCTTAAATCGCCGTGGCGAAAGGACACATTTGCGGATGTAAGCCATATTTCATGCCCGTTTTTTGCACCGCACCAAAGGCAGAAAGATTGCAGATTGTATGCAATCCTTGACAATATTCGTTAGCGAAGGAAATATTAGGCAGGAAACAAAATGGGTGCAGGGCAGGACGTTGCATACGACCGATAAAAAATCGGCTTTTATAAGCATTCAGAAGCTCGAGAAGCGCTACTCGACGCGTGATGGCGGGCCGGTACAAGCGCTTACGGACATCAATCTTGAGGTGCC
>CAUJKG010000152.1 GCA_963205465.1 Pseudomonadota bacterium
TGAAAGCCGCGGGGGCGGAGGCGATCTTCCCGCCCGGCACCGTGATCGCGGAAGCGGCGGAAGACCTACTGCGCTCGCTTTCCAAGAAACTCGGCCACGACCGCGCGGCGGCGGAGTGAGCCACTGACCACTCCGCTTAAATCCGGCGTCAAGGCCGCGGACGAATATATTGAGAACCACTACTTCTCGGTCCACGGCATGTCATCGCGCTTCGCGGCGTTCGTGGGCGCCGCGACGATGCGCATCCAGTCCGAGCACGGCATCACCGGGCATTTCGCAGAGATCGGCACTTTTGCGGGCCGGTATTTCATCGCGCTGTCGCACGCGCTGACCGCAGACGAACGCGCGATCGGCTTCGACACCTTTTATTGGCCGAGTCCGAAGGTGAAGACCAAGCTCGAGGAGAATATCGTCAGATACGGCGTTCCAAACCGCTCGATCGTTGCCGCCGCCGACAGCTTGCAGTTGAACGCCAAAGACATTCTGGCGCTGGCGCCCGGCAAGAAAGTCCGCTTCTTCCACGTCGATGGCGAGCATACGCCCGCGCATCTCACAAACGATCTGGCGCTCGCGAGCGCCTGCATCGACGATCGCGGCGTGATTTGCCTCGACGACATGCTGCATGCAGGCTATCCGACGCTACCCGTCATCGTGCATGATTTCCTCAAGGGCGAACCGTCGCTGCGCGTATTTTGCGTCATCGACCGCGAGGACATCTCCGCGCAGACGAAATACATGATCTGCCGTGAAGCCATGTTCGATTTCTATATCGAACAACTGATCAAGGCCTTTCCCGACAATATCTGGCCGCTGGGCGCCGATTTTCGCTACGAAAAAAAGGCGCTGGTGCTTTCTCCCGATCCGAAACTACCCGGTTTCGACGATCTGCTATAAGCCTGCGGTATGACGAAGGCTCCGCGCATATCTCCCGACATCGCCGATCTTGCCCGCAAGGTGCTGGCGCGCGACCGCGCGGCGCTGGCGCGCGCGATCACGCTGGTCGAGTCGAAGAAGCCGGAGCATCGCGCCAAAGCGCAGGAGTTGCTGCGCGAGCTGCTGCCGGAAACCGGCAAGGCAATCCGCGTCGGCATCTCCGGCGTGCCGGGCGTCGGCAAATCCACCTCGATCGACGCGCTGGGATCGCACCTCACCGCGGCCGGTCATCGCGTCGCCGTGCTTGCGGTCGATCCATCGTCCACGAAAACGGGCGGTTCGATCCTCGGCGACAAGACGCGCATGCAGCACCTTGCCGTGGACGAACACGCCTTCATCCGCCCCTCGCCTTCGGCGGGCACGCTCGGCGGCGTCGCGGCGCGGACGCGGGAATCGATGCTGCTCTGCGAGGCTGCGGGCTATACCGTGGTGCTCGTCGAGACGGTCGGCATCGGCCAATCCGAAGTCGCAGTTTCCGGCATGACCGACGTCTTCGTCGTCTTGATGCTGCCGGGCGCGGGCGACGAATTGCAGGGGATCAAGAAAGGCATTCTCGAAGTCGCGGACATCATCGCCGTGAACAAGGCGGATGGCGACAACCTTCCCCGTGCACGCGCGGCGGCGAGCGCGCTGAAAGCGGCGATCCGTATTTTTTCGTCCAATCAGAACGAAGCAACACCGGTGCTCACGTATTCGGGGCTGACCGGCAACGGCATCGGCGGCCTTTGGGAAGCGGTGATTGCGCATCGCGAGCGCCAGCAGAAAACAGGCCGCCTCGCCGAGAAACGCCGCGCCCAGGAAATCAAATGGATGTGGACGCTCGTGGAAGAGCATTTCCAGGAGCGCATCCGGTCGGACGCGAAAATCCGCGCGCGGATTCCCGTCCTGGAAAAGTCGGTCGCCGACGGCAAGCTTACGCCGGCTCTCGCGGCCGACGAACTCGCCAAACTGATCGGCCTCTCGGATTAAAAGCAGGATGATTATTCTCCGAATCGTCATCCTGCTTGATCTCTTTCTTTGCGCATGATCGTTTCCGAAAATCGTTTCACATCTCCGGATCAAGTCCGGAGACATGCTTTTCGGATCATGCGCTGATGAATCGTCGCAGGCCGCTTCGCATTGCCGTCGCGGGCTTCGGACCTTTTCCCGGCGTGCGACACAATCCTTCTGCAGAAATCGTTTGTGCCATCGCAAAGTCGCAGCGCATCCGGGCGACCGGTGCACTGCTCGACACCGCCGTATTCCCAACGGCTTATGGTGCAGCAAAACACGAACTCGAAAAACTGCTCGCCAACAGTCCCGACGCCATCGTGCTGTTCGGCGTCGCGGCACGCACGAAACACATTCGCGTCGAAACGCTCGCGCGCAATCGTGCGTCGCTGTTCTATCCCGATAGCGTCCGCTTCGTGCCGGCCGAACCAAAGCTCGTCCGCGATGGTGCACCCCGCCTGCACGTGCGCGGGTCCGCTACGCGGCTGCGGGCCGCGATCCGCGAAACCGGTGCGGAAGCCGAACTCTCGATCAACGCCGGCAGCTATCTTTGCAACGCCGTGTTCTATCAGGCGCTCGCGGCGACGGCAGGACGCAAGCCCGCCCCGTTAACGTTCTTCGTTCACGTACCGTCCCCCACTGCCAGCCGCGGCAAAGGCTCGCTCGCAGCACTCATCCGGGCCGGAGAAGCCGCGATCCGCGCGGCCATTTCGGCTGTCTCGCGGCGGGACGGTTAATCCGGCCCGCTTCTTGAAACGCTCCTCCGCGGATTCCCATGCGGAGACGGAAATGACCCTCGACCGGCGTTCCCTGCTAACCGGCCTCACGATCACCGGCGTTGCCACCCCGATCGCAACCGCCAATGCCGCAACGGCTCCCTCCGGCGGCTTCGGCGCCGACGTGACCAAGCTCGGCGTGCGCGCCAACAGTTCCGACGATCAGACCCGCGCATTGCAGAACGCGATCAATGCCGCAGCCGGGGCGCGCATCCCGCTGTTCTTCCCGCCCGGCTTCTATCGTGGCGCGGATATCATGCTGCCGACCGGCGCACATCTCGTCGGCGTGCCGGGAGCGTCGGCGAACTTCGTCGGAGGGGTCGTGGCCTACGACTCGCGGGTCAAGTTCAACGTCCTCGGGGTGCCCGAGGGTCCGGTCATCACGCTGGAGGCCGCAGAGGCAATGGCGACGGGCGTGCGGAAGCTGCTCGGCTCGACGGTGGGCATCGGCATCACCGGCGTGGCCGGTCCCGACGCGGCCGAGGGTCGTCCGCCCGGCACGGTGTGCGTCGCCGTCGACCTCGACGGCGACGTGTCCTCGATGGAGTACCGGCTCCCGGGTCGGCGCAACCAGGTGCGCGAGTTCAGCTGCATCACGGCGTTGGGTATGTTGCGGTCGAAGCTCGCCCCGGGGTGAGCCGGGTCCCGGGGAGTCACCAAGCAGCGAGCATCG
>CAUJKG010000153.1 GCA_963205465.1 Pseudomonadota bacterium
ATCGGCGCGGATTTGTCGATGATTTCGGCCGCGGAACTGCGCGAGCGTATCGGGCTGTTGCGTGAAGAGATTGCGCGGCTGGAAGCCGATATCGCGCGCAAAGAGGCTTCGAAGTCGGCGGCGGATGCCTTTTTCAAGCGCTGAGATTCATTACAATTTTACGCTTTAACTACCCATTAAGGTTTCGAGATCACTATTCGATGTGTCCAGCTTTTGGACGTCGAGTGGCTCCTGTCCACTCTGTTTGACGCCTCCCTGTGAACAGACTTTAGAGCCGCTCCTTCTGGGCGGCTCTTTTTTTGTCTTGAAGCTGGTTTTGTCCCGAAGCCGGACAGTGTGTGCGGCGTGCAACTTGCAAGGAACTTTCTCGCCGCTGGTCACGATCCGGACTTTCGATGGCGCGGCCTCATGGGCTAAAGAGGGGCGGTGCCGGGACGCGCCGGGGAAACGATGTCAGACGCAATCGAGAAGAAAGATCGTCCAGTCCATCTTGCAGTACGCATGATGCAAGGTGAGCAGTTCGGGTCGCTGTTTCGCGAAGGCATGGCGCTGGTCGAGGCGACCGCTGCCTATCTCGACGGGCCGGGCCGTGGCGAAGCCAAGGCGCTGCCGCGTCACGCGGCCCTCGCTTATGCGACCGAGTCGATGCGGCTGACGACGCGGCTCATGCAGATCGCCTCGTGGCTCCTGTTGCAGCGCGCGGTGAACGAGGGCGAACTCACCTTCGATCAGGCGAAGACGGAGAAAACCAAAGTGAAGCTGTCGACATGGGAATCTTCCCATGAGGAATCGATGGCGTCGCTACCGAAACGTTTGCAGGATCTGATCGAGACCTCGCGGAGCGTGCACGAGCAGGTCTTGCGGCTCGATCAACTGATCTACAATCCACAGGCGCCCGACAAGATCGCGGCGGCCAATCCGGTGGAAGCGCAGATGGGCCTGTTGCGCGCGGCCTTCGATACCAAGCGCTGAGCTTTTTCACTCAGGCAAACAAAAACCCCGCGGTCGCCCGCGGGGTTTCGTATTTCCGAACTTCGTGGACGCGCTTACTTCTTGACGGCGCCGATGGTGCCGAAGCGGTTCTTGAAGCGGGAAAGACGGCCGCCGCGGTCGAGCAGCTGCGCCGAACCGCCGGTCCAGGCCGGATGCGTTTTCGGGTCGATGTCGAGGTTGAGGGTGTCACCCTCCTTGCCCCAGGTCGAGCGCGTCGTGTATTCCGAGCCGTCCGTCATCACGACCTTGATGTTGTGATAGTCGGGGTGAATGCCTTCTTTCATCGCCAAATCCTCTGCCTAGCGCGGGCGGGGCGCGCGCCGGTCGAAATCCTTGAAAAGCCCTGCTGGTTGGCGGGCGATATAGCCGAGACCCTCCTGTGACTCAAGCCGAGCCTTCCCTGCTGCCGAAAGGGCCCGAAAACGGCCCAAAAGGCCGGTTCCGCCCGCTCCTGGCCCTGATGCCCTTCGTGCTGCGCTATCCCGGCCGCTTCCTCTTGGCGCTGGCCGCGCTTTTTGTCGCGGCGCTGGCGACGCTCGCGATCCCGCTCGCGGTCCGCCGCATGATTGACCTCGGCTTCGGCGCGAACGCGAGCGGAGCCATCAACCAGTATTTCCTCGCGATCCTTGGCGTGGTCGCCATGCTCGCGCTGGCGAGTGCCGCCCGCTACTACCTCGTCACCACCATCGGCGAGCGGGTGATCGCGGATCTGCGCAGCGCGGTGTTCGCGCGCATCATTTCGCTCGACGCCGGTTTCTTCGACAGCGCGCGGGCAGGTGAGATCAGTTCGCGGCTCACGGCCGACACGGTGCAGATCAAATCCGCGGTCGGCTCGACGGCATCGGTCGCGTTGCGCAACGTGCTTCTGCTGCTGGGTGCCATGGTCATGATGGTGATCACCAGCCCGAAACTTTCCTTGCTGGTGTTGATCGCGATTCCGGGGGTGATGCTGCCGCTGTTCGGATTCGGCCGCGCGGTGCGTCGCCGTGCGCGGCTCGCGCAGGACAAGCTTGCGGATGCGACTGCCTTTGCCGTCGAAGCGATCGGCGCGGTGCGCACCGTGCAGGCGATGACGGCGGAAGAAAGCGCGAAGCTCCGTTTCAGTTCTGCGGTTGAGGAGGCTTTCAATGCCGCGAAGGATGCGACGCGTTCGCGCTCCTTCCTCACGGCAATCGCGATCTTTCTCGCCTTCGCTTCTGTCGTGCTGATCCTCTGGTCCGGCGCGCAAAGCGTGCTTGCGCGAGAGATGACGCCGGGTATGCTCGGGCAGTTCGTGCTCTATGCGGTGTTTGCCGCCGGCGCGCTCGGTGCGCTGGCGGAAGTCGGCGGCGAGATTTCGCAGACGGCGGGGGCCGCCGAACGCATCGTCGAGCTTCTGCATATCGAGCCGGCGATCAAGGCTCCCGCTGCGCCGCTGATCCTGCCATCGAAGCCGCGCGGCGAGGTGAAGTTCGAGCACGTCACCTATGCTTATCCTTCGTTGCGTGACGCGCCGATCTTGCGCGACGTTACTTTCGCGGCGGCACCCGGCGAGCGGATCGCTATCGTCGGTCCTTCCGGCGCCGGCAAGAGCACGATCTTTCATCTGCTCCTGCGTTTCGACGATCCGGCGTCAGGCTGCATTCTGCTCGACGGCGTCGATATTGCGAAAGCCGATCCGCTCGACGTGCGCAAGCACATCGCGCTGGTGCCGCAGGAGCCTGCGATTTTCGCAGCCTCGATCGCGGACAACATCCGCTATGGCCGCCCGGGCGCGAGCGACGAGGAAGTGAAGCAAGCGGCGGAGACGGCGTTGGTCGACGAATTCGTCCGCAACCTGCCGCAAGGCTATGCGACCATGGTCGGCGAGCGGGGCGTGACGTTATCCGGCGGCCAGCGTCAGCGGCTCGCGATCGCGCGTGCCGTGTTGCGCGACGCGCCGGTGTTGCTGCTCGATGAGGCGACCTCGGCGCTGGATGCGGAAAGCGAAGCGCTGGTGCAGCAGGCGCTGGAGCGGATCATGGCGGGACGCACCTCGCTCGTGATCGCGCACCGGCTTGCAACGGTGCTCGGCGCGGATCGGATCGTCGTGCTGCAGAAGGGCTCCGTTGTCGAGGAAGGCACGCATACCGCGCTTTCCGCGAGCGGCGGGCTCTATGCGCGGCTGGCGGCGCTGCAGTTCGGCGAAGTCAACGCTCGGTAATCTTCAACTCGATGCGCCGGTTGCGGCGATAGGCGTCGTCGTTGTTGGCGGGGTCGATCGGCTGGAATTCGCCGAAGCCTGCGGCGACCACGCGGTCGGCCGAGATACCGCGCGTGATGAGATATTTGACCACCGAAATCGCGCGCGAGGCCGACAATTCCCAGTTCGAGGGGAAGCGCGCATTCGAGATCGGCCGCACGTCGGTGTGGCCGTCCACGCGCAGCACCCAGGGAATATCTTTCGGAATCTTGTCGATGAGTTCGAGGAGTGCGGTCGCGAGCTTGTCGAGTTCGGGTGTTGCGCCCTCCTTCAATTCGGCGGAGCCGGGATCGAAGAAGACTTCGGACTGAAACACGAAGCGGTCGCCGACGATCCGAATTTCCGGCCGGTTGCCGAGCACTTCACGTAAGCGCCCGAAGAAGTCGGAGCGGTAGCGGCTGAGTTCCTGCACGCGCTGGGCAAGCGCCACATTGAGCCGCGAGCCGAGATCGGAAATCTTGGTCTGGCTTTCTTTGTCGCGCTTTTCGGAAGCCTCGAGTGCTGCTTCCAGCGCGCCGATCTGGCGGCGAAGGGCGGCCAGTTGCTGGTTCAGAAGCGAGATCTGCGAAATCTGCTGCTCGCTCAGTTTTTTCTCGGCTTCGAGATCGGTGGCGAGCGACTGGATCTGTCCCTTGGCGTCACCGACGGCTGTATTGTCGCCGCGCAGCTTGTCGCGCTCGGCTTCCGCGGTGCGCAGGCTCGCGCGCAACCCGGAGAGCTGGTCTTCCAGCGAACCTGCGGTGGCGCGTTCCAGCGACAGCAGATCGGCAAATTGCTTGAGCTGCACCTGCAGCCGCGCGACCTGATCCTGCTTGCCCGCGATCTCGCGGCTTAAGAAAAACTGCGCGACCGTGAAGATCGAGATCAGGAAGATGAAAACCAGCAAGAGCGTCGAAAGCGCATCGACGAAGCCCGGCCAGTAGTCGACCCTTCGATCAGCGCGTGCGCGGCCCAGCGCCATGGCTATCGCGTCCGATCCGCGGTTTCGCGCGCAAGACGATCCAGCACCTCGCGGATTTCATTCTGCCGTTCGGACTGCGCTTCCACCCAGTCGCGCAGCATCTGCTGTTCGGAGCGCATGTGCTGCACGAGTTCCTGCAAGCTGCTTGCGAGATTGACCATGGCCTTGGAGCCGCGTTCGCCGCCTGCAGATTCCAGCGATTTTTCGAGCCGGTTGATCGCGGCGGCCAGCGGTGCCGCAGCACTCGATGTGTCGAGTTCGGTTGCGCCGAGATCGGCAACCGTGGTCGAGAGCCAGTCTTCGAGGTCGGTGTAGAAACGGTTCTGCGCCTGGCTCGCCTGCAGATCGAGGAAGCCCAGCACCAGCGATCCGGCAAGACCGAAGAGCGAAGAAGAGAATGCGATGCCCATGCCGCCGAGCGGTGCTGCGAGACCCGTTTTCAGATCGTCGAAGATGCGGCCCGAATCTCCGGTCGCATCTAACGACTGAATCACGCGGCCGACCGAGCCGACCGTTTCCAGCAGGCCCCAGAAGGTGCCGAGCAGACCGAGGAAGACGAGGAGGCCCGTGAGATAGCGGCCGACATCGCGCTGCTCATCTAGGCGCGTGCCGATCGATTCCAGAATCCCGCGCATCGTTATCTGCGAGATCGCCATCCGGCCCATGCGGTCGCGCAGGAGTGCCGCCATAGGCGCGAGCAGCACGGGCGCACGGTCCACCGTGATGCCGGGATCGGCGAGGCGGAAGGAGTTGACCCAGTTCACTTCCGGGAAAAGGCGGATGACCTGACGGATCGCGAGAATGATGCCGATCAGGAGCACGCCGAGAATGATTCCGTTCAACAGCGGATTGGCGAGGAAGGCCGCTAGAATCTGACGGTAGAGAAGTACGGCGACGAGCCCGGCAAGCACCAGAAATACCAGCATCCGGAACAGAAATATCCGGGGCGAGGAAATCTTGCCGTAGCCCTCGAGTAGTTCCTGCTCCCGCGTTTTCTTCGCCATTCCTCGAATCCTCGCTCGTCACGGCCCTGTGCCAAGTATGACACAGACAGCGAGTATGTTGAGTCGGGTAA
>CAUJKG010000154.1 GCA_963205465.1 Pseudomonadota bacterium
GACGCCGTGATCGCCGGCGCCATGCAGCCGGGAGAGTAAGTCGATGTTCGGATTTCATTACAAGCTTGAACGCAAAGCCATCGGCTTCGTGCTCGCGATCATCGGCGTGTCGAGCATCGGCGGCCTGGTCGAGATCGCGCCGCTCTTCACGATCCACAACACGGTCGAGAAGGCGCCGGACATGCGGGTCTATACGCCGCTGGAACTTGCCGGACGCAACATTTACATCCGGGACGGATGCTACGCCTGCCACTCGCAGATGATCCGCACGCTGCGCGACGAAGTGCACCGCTACGGCCCCTACTCGCGCGCCGTCGAGTCGCAATACGACCATCCCATGCTGTGGGGATCGAAGCGTACGGGTCCGGATCTCGCCCGCATCGGCGGAAAATATTCCGACGACTGGCATGTCGCGCATCTGATCAATCCGCGCAACGTGATGCCGCAATCGATCATGCCGTCCTATCCGTGGCTGCAAACCACGGCGTTGCGCCTCGACGATCTTCCCGGCAACCTGAAAGCCATGCGCGCGGTCGGCGTTCCCTATACCGACGAGATGATCGCAAACGCCGCCACCGACGCCTATGGCCAGGCGACGCCGGACTCCAACTTCGCGGACGATCTCGTGAAGCGCTACGGCAAAGCGACCAACGTGCGCGCCCTCGACGGCAACCCCGGCATGGTCACGGAAATGGACGCGCTCGTCGCTTACCTGCAAATCCTGGGCAAGCTCACCGAGATCGCCAACAAGCCGGTAGCGGAGGCGAAGTGATGTCGTTTGATCACGAAACGCTGGTCTGGTTCTCCAAGTCCTACGGCCTGTTCTATCTGCTCGCGCTGTCGGCGATCATCGTCCTTTACGCCTATTGGCCGTCGAACAAGGACTCCTTCGACAAAGCGGCGGAATCCATTCTTGAAAGCGAAGACAAGCCATGGCGGTAAACGAGCGCGACCCGCATACCGGGTACATGACCACGGGTCACGAGTGGAACGGCATCAAGGAATTGAATACGCCGGTGCCGCGCCCGGTCTATTTCTTTCTCATCACGACGGCACTGTTCTCGTTCGTCTACTGGATCCTGATGCCCGCCTGGCCGCTCGGCGTGAGCTACACCAGAGGCTTGCTCGGCATCGACCAGACCACGACGGTCGAGAACGCATTGAAGCAGTCTGAGCTCCAGCGCGCGGCATGGACCAAACGCATCGAGACCGAGAGCTACGCCGCCATTCAGGCGGATGCCGCTCTGATGAAGATCGTGCGCCAGTCCGGCAAGACGCTATTCGGCGATAACTGCGCGGTCTGCCACGGCTTGAACGCCAAAGGCAGCAAAGGCTTTCCCGACCTGACCGCGCGCACATGGCTGTGGGGTGGAAATCCTGAAACGCTCGCGGAAACCATTCGTGTCGGCATCAATACCGACCATCCGAATACGCGCGTTTCCGAAATGCTTGGCTTCGGCCGCACCCAGGTGCTCAATCGCGCCCAGGTCAACGACGTGATCGCTTATCTGCGGACGCTTTCGGGCGACGCCGCGAAAACGCCGGTGCCCGCCGCACAACGCGAGGAAGGAGCCAAGCTGTTCGCAGCCCAATGCGCCACCTGTCATGGCGACAACGCCAAGGGCAAAGTTGAGCAAGGCGCACCGGATCTGACGGACCAGAGCTGGATTTACGGCGGCGACCAGCAGTCGATCCTCGACACCATCTGGCACGGCCGCAAAGGCTACATGCCGGCATGGGAGCCCAGGCTCTCTGCTACCGATCGCAAAATTCTCGTACTCTATCTTCTCGACCTTCAGACCAAACCGCAGTGAGCGAAAGGCTGGCCTTGGCGGCGAATAGACAAAGAGCGATAATCTGGATTGCCGTGGGCGCGGGCGTGGCGGTGCTGCTCGCCGCGAACCTGCACCTTGTCTATGTCGCCATGAGTTCGCAGCCGGAATGCGTTGCGCATGCCCGGACCGGCGAAGGCAACAGCCAGCAGTTCAGTGCAGCAAAATCTTCCTGTTCGCCCGGATAAAAGGCGCAAGATCGCCGCAAGAAAAACGCCGCAAGAGAAAACGCCGTAAGAGAAAACCATGACCGTCATCCCCGCTCTCGTTCCGCCGACCCCGAAGCAGAATGTCTGGACCCGCAACATCGCGCCGTCGGCGGCGTTCGGCTGGCTCGCTGCCGGCTGGCGCGACATGAAGACCGATCCGCTGCAAAGTCTCGCTTATGGCGTGCTGGTGTTCGTCATCTCGATTGCCATCGTCGCCGGGCTGGTTTTCTTCGAGTGGGACTTCATCCTGTTTCCGGCCTTCGCCGGTTTCATGATCGTCGGACCGCTGCTTGCGATCGGCCTCTACGAGAAAAGCCGCCAGCTTGCGGCTGGCAAGCGCACATCGCTCGCGCAGATGATCTTCGTGCGCCCCCAATCCGGCGGGCAGCTTCTGTTCACCGGCGTGCTCCTGTGCCTGCTCGTGCTGTTATGGATGCGCGCTGCAGTCATCGTTTACGCGCTGTTCTTCGGCCTGCAGCCGTTTCCGGGACTCGATCACGTGGCGGCGATGCTGTTCACGACGCCGGTCGGCCTCGCCATGCTCCTGGTCGGCGGCGCGATCGGCGGGCTCTTTGCCGCCTTCTCTTTCGCGATCAGCGCCTTCTCGATTCCGATGCAGTTGAACGAGCGCGTTGATGCGCTGACTGCGATGGGCTCGAGCATGGCGCTCGTATGGAATAACCTGCCGGTCATGCTGGTCTGGGGCGCAATCACGCTCGGGCTGTTCCTGCTCAGTCTGGCCAC